>NZ_JBHYKM010000003.1:171975-182247 GCF_042741435.1 Streptomyces sp. NPDC058955
TAATAAGGCCCGCATCGAGACGATGCGGGCCTTCTTCCAAAGCGATCCTGACGGGACTTGAACCCGCGACCTCCACCTTGACAGGGTGGCGAGCTAACCAACTGCTCCACAGGACCCTCACAACCGATCGTGCGTGGCTGCGAGAAGAACTGTACAGCAGGTCAGCGGTCCGGTCGAACTCACCGACGGCGAGGGCCCCGCTACCGCGCCGGAGCCGGGACGGCCGCGTCGATCGCCTTCACGATCCGCTTGTCCGACACCGGATGGGCAGTGCCCAGCGCGTGCGCGAAGTAGCTCACCCGCAGCTCCTCGATCATCCAGCGGATGTCCGTGACCTCCGCCGGCACCGGCCGCCCCTTCGGCAGCTGCTCCAGGAGCCACGCGTACTCGTCGAGCATCTCGTGGACCTTCTCCATCCGGGTGGTGTCCCGCTGGACCCCGGTCGGCATCTGCTGGAGCCGCCGGTCCGCCGCCACCAGGTAGCGCATCAGGTCCGGCAGCCGCTTCAGCCCCGTACGGGTCACGAAACCGGCCGGCATCAGCCACGCCAGCTGCTCCCGCACGTCCTGGAGGTTCGGCAGCAGCGCCGGGCTCGCGGTGGCCTTCAGGCGCCGCTCGCACGCCTGCCAGGCCGCCAGCACCTGCTGGACCTGGCCCACCGTGCGGACGGTCAGGTCCACCAGGTCGGCGCGGACCTTGTCGTAGAGCTTCCGGAAGGACTCCTCGTCCCACACCGGACCGCCGTGCTGGGCGATCAGCCGGTCGGCGGCGGCGGTGGCGCAGTCGTCGAAGAGCGCCTGGATCGAGCCGTGCGGGTTCGCCGACAGGGCCAGCTTCTGCTGGTTGGTCAGCTTGTCGGAGGCGAACTTCGCCGGGTTCACCGGGATGTTCAGCATGATCAGCTTCCGGGTGCCCCGCCACATCGCCTGCGCCTGCTCGGCCTCCGAGTCGAAGAGCCGGACGGCGACGCTGTCGCCCTCGTCGACCAGCGCCGGGTACGCCTTGACCGGCTGCCCGCCGCGCTTGGTCTCGAAGACCCGCACGAGGCTGCCGATCGTCCAGTCCTTCAGCCCCGAGCGCTCCAGGGAGGGCCCGGAGCCGTCCGGGCCCGCCGTGGCCGCCTGGGCGGCCTTGGAGAGCGCCTGACGGGCCTTGGGGCGCAGCTTCAGCCGCAGCGTCTCCAGGTCCTTGTCCTCGGCCAGCTTCCGGCGCCGCTCGTCGACGATCCGGAAGGTGATCTTGAGGTGGTCGGGGAGCTTCGCCCAGTCGAAGTCCTCGGCGGTGAGCGGCACGCCCACCATCCGCTGGAGCTCGCGCGCGAGCGCCGTCGTCAGCGGCTCCTGCACCGGCACGACCGCGTCCAGGAACCGGCCGGCGTAGTTCGGCGCGGGCACGTAGTGGCGGCGGATCGGCTTCGGCAGCGAGCGGATCAGCTCGGTGACGACCTCTTCCCGCAGACCCGGGATCTGCCAGTCGAAGCCCTCGTCGGTGACCTGGTTCAGCACCTGGAGCGGGATGTGGACGGTGACGCCGTCCGCGTCCGCGCCCGGCTCGAACTGGTACGTCACGCGGAACTTGAGCGCGCCCTGCCGCCACGAGTCCGGGTAGTCGTCCTTGGTGACGGCCCCGGCCTTCTCGTTGATGAGCATCTCGCGCTCGAAGTCGAGGAACTCCGGCGCCTCGTGCCGCTTGTGCTTCCACCAGGAGTCGAAGTGGGCGCCGGACACCACGTGTTCGGGGACGCGCTTGTCGTAGAAGTCGAAGAGCGTCTCGTCGTCGACGAGGATGTCCCGGCGCCGGGCCCGGTGCTCCAGCTCCTCGACCTCGGTGAGGAGTTTGCGGTTGTCCGAGAAGAACTTGTGGTGCGTCCGCCAGTCGCCCTCCACCAGGGCGTTGCGGATGAACAGCTCGCGGGAGACCTCGGGGTCGATCCGGCCGTAGTTCACCTTGCGGTCGGCGACGATCGGGACGCCGTACAGCGTCACCTTCTCGAAGGCCATCACGGCCGCCTGGTCCTTCTCCCAGTGCGGCTCGCTGTACGTCTTCTTCACCAGGTGCTGGGCGAGCGGCTCGATCCACTCGGGCTCGATCCGGGCGTTCACCCGGGCCCAGAGCCGCGAGGTCTCCACCAGCTCGGCGGACATCACCATCCGCGGGGGCTTCTTGAAGAGCGCGGAGCCGGGGAAGATCGCGAACTTGGCGTTCCGGGCGCCCAGGTACTCGTTCCGGGTGCCCTCGCGCCGGCCGTCCTTCGCGGCGCCCTCCTTGGACTCCTTCACGTCCTTCAGGCCGATGTGGCTGAGGAGGCCGGAGAGGAGGGAGACGTGGACGGAGTGCTCGGGGGCGTCCTCCTCGTTGAGGTGGATGCCCATCTGCTTCGCGACCGTGCGCAGCTGGGAGTAGATGTCCTGCCACTCGCGGATGCGCAGGAAGTTCAGGTACTCCTGCTTGCACATCCGGCGGAAGGACGACGAGCCCCGCTCCTTCTGCTGCTCGCGGACGTACCGCCACAGGTTGAGGAAGGCGAGGAAGTCGCTGGTCTCGTCCTTGAAGCGGGCGTGCTGCTGGTCGGCCTGCGCCTGCTTGTCGGACGGCCGCTCGCGCGGGTCCTGGATGGAGAGGGCGGCCGCGATCACCATGACCTCGCGGACGCAGCCGTTCTTGTCGGCCTCCAGGACCATCCGGGCGAGCCGCGGGTCGACGGGCAGCTGGGAGAGCTTCCGGCCCTGCTCGGTGAGGCGCTTCTTCGGGTCCTTCTGCGCCGGGTCGAGCGCGCCGAGCTCCTGGAGGAGCTGGACGCCGTCCCGGATGTTGCGGTGGTCCGGCGGGTCGATGAAGGGGAACTTCTCGATGTCGCCGAGGCCGGCCGCGGTCATCTGGAGGATGACGGAGGCCAGGTTCGTCCGCAGGATCTCCGCGTCCGTGAACTCGGGGCGGGTGAGGAAGTCGTCCTCGGAGTACAGCCGGATGCAGATGCCGTCCGACGTACGGCCGCAGCGGCCCTTGCGCTGGTTGGCGCTGGCCTGGCTGACCGGCTCGATCGGCAGGCGCTGCACCTTGGTGCGGTGCGAGTAGCGCGAGATGCGGGCGGTGCCCGGGTCGATCACGTACTTGATGCCGGGGACGGTCAGCGAGGTCTCGGCGACGTTCGTCGCGAGGACGATCCGGCGGCCGGAGTGGGCCTGGAAGACCCGGTGCTGCTCGGCGTGCGAGAGCCGCGCGTACAGCGGCAGGATCTCGGTGCCGGAGAGCTTCTTCTTGGTCAGCGCGTCCGCCGTGTCGCGGATCTCCCGCTCGCCGGAGAGGAAGACCAGGATGTCGCCCGGCCCCTCCCTCCGGAGCTCGTCGACGGCGTCGCAGATCGCGGTGATCTGGTCCCGGTCGGACTCGTCGGAGTCCTCCTCCAGGAGCGGCCGGTAGCGGACCTCGACCGGATACGTACGGCCGGAGACCTCGACGATCGGGGCGTCGCCGAAGTGGCGGGAGAAGCGCTCCGGGTCGATCGTCGCGGAGGTGATCACGACCTTGAGGTCGGGGCGCCTCGGCAGCAGCTGGGCCAGATAGCCGAGCAGGAAGTCGATGTTGAGGGACCGCTCGTGGGCCTCGTCGATGATGATCGTGTCGTACGCGCGCAGCTCGCGGTCCGTCTGGATCTCGGCGAGCAGGATGCCGTCCGTCATCAGCTTCACGAAGGTCGCGTCGGGGTTCACCTGGTCGGTGAACCGGACCTTCCAGCCGACCGCCTCGCCCAGCGGGGTCCTCAGCTCCTCGGCCACGCGCTCGGCGACCGTGCGGGCGGCGATCCGGCGGGGCTGGGTGTGCCCGATCATGCCCCGGACGCCCCGGCCCAGCTCCAGACAGATCTTCGGGATCTGGGTGGTCTTGCCGGAGCCGGTCTCACCGGCGACGATCACGACCTGGTGGTCGCGTATCGCCTCCAGGATCTCGTCCTTCTTCTGCGAGACCGGGAGCTGTTCGGGATAGGTGACGGCGGGTACGCGGGCGGCGCGCCCGTCGACGCGGTCCTTGGCCTTGGCCGCCTCTGCGGCGATCTCGTCCAGGACGGCGGCGCGGGCCTCGGGCTTGCGGATGCGGCGGGCGCCTTCGAGACGGCGGCCGAGCCGGTGGGAGTCCCGCAGCGAGACCTCGGCCAGGACGGACTGGAGGGCGGCGAAGGAAGTAGACATACGGGATCCAGGATCGCACCTGCGGCCGAGAAGCGGCGAACCGATTTACGAAGCGGGCCGTGCGGCGGTGCGTAGTATTCCGGGCATCTGGCCCGGACCGGAGAGGTTTCGCATGTTCCGCACCACCCGCGCGCCGGCGGCGTTCGCCGCGCTGCTGGGCCTGGTGCTCGGCCTGCTGGTCTGCGGCGCCCCGGCGTCCGGCGGCGGGGCGCCTCCGGGGACCGCGCCGGTCGTCGTGGCCGCCGCCGTGCCGGGCTGCGACCCGGGCCGTCCGGCCGACCTGGGCGACGAGGGTCCCGTCGTGCCGCCGCGGGCGCAGGGCTTCGCCGAGCTGCTGCCCGTCCTGGCCGCCGACCGGCCGGCGCCCGGGGTCCGGCAGCCGGACCCGTGCCACCCGGCCGCGTCGCCGGGACGGGAGCCACCCGCGCGCGTGCCGACCCCCGTGGAGCTGTCGGTCCTGAGGGTGTAGACGGACGGCCGCCTTCCGCCGTCCTCGTCTCCCTCTTCCCTCCTCAGGAGCGCTTCCGCATGTCCAAGACCGCGTCCAAGCCGTCCAAGCCGTCCAAGCCGTCCAAGTCCCGGCCCGTCGCGATCGTCGCCGGGGTGGCCGCCGCCGCCGCGCTGCTCGGCGTCGTCTCGTACACCGCCACCAAGCCGTCGTCCCCCGGCGCCGCGGGCTCCTCGTCCGTCGCCGAGGTCTCCGCCGACCCGTCCGCCGGGGTCTACGCCGAGCTGGAGGCGTACGCCCGCCGCGACCCCGCCGACAAGCTCGCCCTGGGCCGCGCCGACGCGCCCGTCGTGCTCATCGAGTACGCCGACTTCAAGTGCGGCTACTGCGGAAAGTTCGCCCGCGACACCGAGCCCGCCCTGGTGAAGAAGTACGTCGAGAACGGCACCCTGCGCATCGAGTGGCGGAACTTCCCGATCTTCGGCGAGGAGTCGGAGGCCGTCGCCCGCGCCTCCTGGGCGGCCGGGCAGCAGGGCCGGTTCTGGGAGTTCCACCGGGCCGCCTACGCCGAGGGCGCCAAGGAGAAGGGCTTCGGCAAGGACCGGCTCGCCGCCCTCGCGCAGGAGGCCGGAGTCCCCGACGCGGCCCGGTTCGCGAAGGACAGCGACAGCGAGGCGGCCCGGGAGGCCGTACGCGAGGACCAGGAGCAGGGGTACGAGCTCGGCGCCTCCTCCACCCCCTCGTTCCTGATCAACGGCCGGCCGATCGCGGGCGCCCAGCCCCTGGAGACCTTCACGGAGGCGATCGAGGCGGCGGCGAAGGCCGCGCCGAAGAAGGGCGCTTCCGCGAAGGCCGGCCGGTGACCTCCGGCATCGGCTACTTCGCCGCCTTCCTCGGCGGGCTGCTCGCCCTCCTCAGCCCGTGCAGCGCCCTGCTCCTGCCCGCCTTCTTCGCGTACTCGATCGACACCCGCGCGAAGCTCGTGGCCAGGACCGGCATCCTCTACGCGGGCCTGGCGACCACCCTCGTCCCGCTGGGCGCGGCCGGCTCCCTCGCCGGCCGGTTCTTCTACGGCCACCGGGACCTGCTGGTCACCGCCGGCGGCTGGCTGATCATCGGGCTCGGCGTCCTGCAGATCCTCGGCCTGGGCTTCGCCTCCCGCCGGATCGCCGAGGCGAGCGGCCGCATCCGGCCCACCTCGGCGCTCTCCGTCTACGCCCTCGGCCTGGTCTACGGCCTCGCCGGCTTCTGCGCGGGCCCGATCCTCGGCAGCGTCCTGACGGTGGCGGCGCTGAGCGGCAGCCCGGCGTACGGGGGACTGCTCCTGGCCGCCTACGCGCTCGGGATGGCGGTCCCGCTGTTCGTCCTGGCGCTGCTCTGGGAGCGGTACGACCTGGGCCGGCGGCGCTGGCTGCGCGGCCGGCCGCTGCGCGCGGGCCGCTTCGAGGTCCACTCGACCTCGCTGGTCTCGGGCCTCTTCTTCGTGGCCCTCGGCACGCTCTTCCTCGTCTTCGACGGGACGACCGCCCTGCCGGGGCTGCTCTCCGTCGACGACTCCTTCGCGGTGGAGGAGCGGGTCTCCGCGCTGGGCCGCGCGGTGCCGGACTGGGCCCTGCTGGTCGCGGTCGTGGCGGTGGTGGCGGCCGTGCTCGCGCTGCGGGGCCGCCGGGGGCGCCGGCGCGAGGAGGCCTGAGTCGGTACGGGGGAGGGGCGCGGGCCCTTCCCCCGTACGGGCGCGGACCTTTCCGGGGAACGAAGAAGGGGGGGGGGGGGTTGTGTGTGTGGGGGGGGGTGTGTGGGGGGGTGTGTGTGGGGGGGGGTGTGGGTGGTGGGGTGTGTGTGTGGGGGGGGCCCGACCCGGCAAGGGGGTCGGAGTTTCCGGGGCAAGGAAGAGGGCCCAGTTCTTTCTACGGGGGCCTTCTCTTTGTGGCTGGGGCCGGGGTCGAACCGGCGACCTATCGCTTTTCAGGCGATCGCTCGTACCAACTGAGCTACCCAGCCACGAGATCATTGCTGACCTCAGCGATCCTGACGGGACTTGAACCCGCGACCTCCACCTTGACAGGGTGGCGAGCTAACCAACTGCTCCACAGGACCTTGCTTTGTGCGATCACTAGTCTCGCACACGGTAATGCGTGCCCCCAACGGGATTCGAACCCGTGCTACCGCCTTGAAAGGGCGGCGTCCTGGGCCACTAGACGATGAGGGCTAGAGGCTCACCTGGGCGCTTCTCAGCGCCTCGGGGACGTGAGAAGCATATGGGATGGCGGGCGGTATCGCCAAAACGGTTTCCGGGGAGGGGAGAATGGGTCCGTGCTGGAGATGACGCGCGAGGAGTTCGAGGAGCTTGTCGCCGAGGCCCTGGACCGGATCCCGCCGGAGCTGACGCGGCTGATGGACAACGTCGCGGTGTTCGTGGAGGACGAGCCCTCTCCGGACGATCCCGAGCTGCTCGGGCTCTACGAGGGGACGCCGCTGACTGAGCGCGGCGAGTGGTACGCGGGCGTGCTGCCCGACCGGATCACGATCTACCGGGGGCCGACGCTGCGGATGTGCGAGTCCCGCGAGGACGTCGTGGCCGAGACCGAGATCACCGTGGTCCACGAGATCGCCCACCACTTCGGCATCGACGACGAGCGGCTGCACGCGCTGGGCTACGGCTGAGCCGGCTCCGGACCTCGGTGGTCTCCGGGCCGGACCTCGGGTGATCTGCCGGGGTGGACCGGGGTGATCTCCGGGGCCGGGGTGCGGGTGATCTCCGGGTCGAACAAGGGGTCGTCGTCCCGTGTCCCTTGTGACACCTGGGGAGTTGGGCAGGGGGACGCGTTCCTTCCCCGCCTTCTGTGTCCTGGAGGTGCCTCCGTGCGCCAATTCCCCACCCGCGTTCGATGGGCCGCCGCCGCCCTCGCGGTCGCCGCGTGCGCCGGCCTGAGCGGCTGTATGAGTGTGAGCGACGAGAGCGCCCGCCCGGCGCCCGGCGCGACCGGGGGGAAGCCGGGCGCGTCGGCCGAGCCGGACGGCGGCTCCGGGGCGCCCGACGGCGGCGGGGGCGCGTACGGCGGCGGACACGGCGACCGGCCCGGCGCGCCCGACGCGAAGGGCGGTGGCGGGAAGTCGCCGGTGCCGAGCGGTTCGCCCTCCGCCTCCGCCTCGCCCAGCGCGGGCGCGGAGACCCCCGGCCCGGCCGAGCCCGGCGGACCGGCGGCGCCCAGGACGCCCCCGGAGGCCGGCGGCACGGCCGGCGGGCACTCCGGGACGGGCGGCGCGTCCGGGAGCGCGGGCGGCGGGGACGCGGGCGGAACCGCCGGTGGCGGCACGGGCGGCGGGAGCGCGGACGGCGGCGGCACGGGCGGGACCGGCGGGGAGGCCGGAGGCGCGCCGGGCGGCGGCGGGAGCACCCCCTCGCCGGAGCCCACGCCGGAGCCGACCCCGACGCCCGAGCCGACCCCGGAGCCGACGCCGGAGCCCACCCCCGAGCCGACCTCGAACCCGACCGATCCGCCGACCGAGGGACCCTCCACCCAGATGGGTGGCGTGCGCGCCGCCGGATCATCCCCCGAGCCGATGGCATCGCCGCAGGTGAGCCCGGTGTGACGGGCATCGGTTTGCCTTGAGTGGGGGGGAGTGCGTATGGTGGTAGATCGTTTGATCCCATTTGCCCGGCGCCACGACCGAAGAGCGCCGTGACTGGCGCGTACTCTCCCTTGCCGTGGCTGACCGCATAGAGGCGGTCTTGTGCGAAACACGGAGTTGACGGGCGCGTGCCGAGACTCCGGAAGGTTTCGCATTTCGCATGTCCATTTCCAGTTCTGACCACGCCGTCATGCCCGAGAACGACGAGATCACCGAGATCGTCGAGCTGGCCGACGACGCCGAGATCACCGACGAGCTCACCGACGGCGCCGTCGAGGCCGACGACCTGGCCGACGAGGCCGACGACGCCGACCAGACCCCCGAGATCACCTTCGGTGACCTGGGTCTGCCCGAGGGCGTCGTCCGCAAGCTCGCGCAGAACGGCGTGACCACCCCCTTCCCGATCCAGGCGGCGACCATCCCGGACGCCCTGGCCGGCAAGGACATCCTGGGCCGCGGCCGCACCGGCTCCGGCAAGACCCTCTCCTTCGGCCTCCCGCTGCTCGCCACCCTGGCCGGCGGCGAGACCGAGAAGAAGAAGCCCCGCGGCGTCATCCTCACCCCGACCCGTGAGCTCGCGATGCAGGTCGCGGACGCCCTCCAGCCCTACGGCGACGTGCTCGGCCTCCGGATGAAGGTCGTCTGCGGCGGTACGTCGATGGGCAACCAGATCTACGCCCTGGAGCGCGGCGTCGACATCCTCGTCGCCACCCCGGGCCGTCTCCGCGACATCATCAACCGCGGCGCCTGCTCCCTGGAGCAGGTCCAGGTCGCCGTCCTCGACGAGGCCGACCAGATGGCCGACCTGGGCTTCCTGCCCGAGGTCACCGAGCTCCTCGACCAGGTCCCGGTCGGCGGTCAGCGTCTGCTCTTCTCCGCCACGCTGGAGAACGAGATCGACAGCCTGGTGAAGCGCTACCTGGTGAACCCGGTCACCCACGAGGTCGACCCGTCCGCCGGCGCCGTCACCACCATGACCCACCACGTCCTGGTCGTGAAGCCGAAGGACAAGGCGCCGGTCACCGCCGCGATCGCCGCCCGCAAGGGCCGCACGATCATCTTCGTCCGCACCCAGCTCGGTGCCGACCGCGTCGCCGAGCAGCTGCGCGAGTCCGGCGTGAAGGCCGACGCGCTGCACGGCGGCATGACCCAGGGCGCCCGCACCCGCACCCTGGCCGACTTCAAGGACGGTTACGTCAACGTCCTCGTCGCCACCGACGTCGCCGCCCGCGGCATCCACGTCGACGGCATCGACCTGGTCCTCAACGTGGACCCGGCCGGCGACCACAAGGACTACCTGCACCGCTCGGGCCGCACCGCCCGCGCCGGCCGCTCCGGCGTCGTGGTCTCCCTGGCCCTGCCGCACCAGCGCCGCCAGATCTTCCGCCTGATGGAGGACGCGGGCGTCGACGCCTCGCGCCACATCGTCGGCGGCGCCGGCGCCTTCGACCCGGAGGTCGCCGAGATCACCGGCGCCCGTTCGCTGACCGAGGTCCAGGCCGACTCGGCGAACAACTCGGCCAAGCAGGCCGAGCGCGAGGTCGTCGACCTGACCCGTCAGCTGGAGCGCCTCCAGCGCCGCGCCGTCGAGCTCCGCGAGGAGGCCGACCGCCTCGTCGCCCAGGCCGCCCGCGAGCGCGGCGAGGACCCGGAGACCGCCGTCGCCGCCGTCGTCGAGGCCGCCGAGGCCGAGGTCGCCGCGGCCGCCGCCGAGGCCGAGCGCGCCGCCCGCGAGGAGCAGCGCCGCGAGGAGCGCCCGGCCCGCGACGAGCGGGGCAACTACGAGCGCCGCGACCGCGGTGGCTTCCGCCGTGACAACGACCGTCCGTCGTTCCGTGACCGTGACGACCGTGGTGGCCGTTCCTTCGAGCGCCGTGACAACGACCGTCCGTCCGGTGGCTTCCGCCGGGACAACGACCGTCCGTCGTTCCGTGACCGTGACGACCGTGGTGGCCGTTCCTTCGAGCGCCGTGACAACGACCGTCCGTCCGGCGGCTTCCGCCG
>NZ_JBHYKM010000004.1:0-5065 GCF_042741435.1 Streptomyces sp. NPDC058955
CACCCCCCCTCAATCACCCCCCCGCCCACCATCTGTCTCCTACCCAGCTCCACCCCCCCCGCGACCGCGCGCCCCCGCCCCCCCGCGCGCCACAGCCGCCCCGGCCGCCCCGAACCGGCCGCCCCCACCGACACCGACGCCTCCGCCGACCCCGCACGTGACAGAACCGCTACAGAATCCACCGCCGCCGACCGCCTCCCCGAGGAGGACGCCGGGGTACCCGAGGAGGAGGCCGAGGTCCGCCCCACGCCGGCCCGCGCCAGCCGCCCCGCCGCCGCCCCCCAGCTCACCGTGGGGAACGGCGTCACCTCCTCCGACCAGCCCGTTCCCCTGCTCACCCTCGGCGTCGGCCTCACCCTGATGGGCCTCGGCCTCGGCTTCCTCGGCCTCCGGCTGCGCCGCCGCTGACCCCCGCCCCGACCCCGCCGGGTCCCCCCTGAGGCGGACCCTCCGGGTCCCCCTCACGACGGTTGCCCACGCCGGCATACCCGGTATACATACTCGGTATGTCGATCCGCCACGGGCTCCTCGCCCTCCTCGAACACGGCCCCCGCTACGGCTCCCAGCTGCGCACCGAGTTCGAGTCCCGCACCGGCTCCACCTGGCCCCTCAACGTCGGGCAGGTCTACACGACCCTGGGCCGGCTCGAACGGGACGGCCTGGTCGGCCAGAGCGGCGAGGACGGCGCCGGGCACGCGCTCTACGCGATCACCGACGCCGGCCGCGCCGAACTGCGCACCTGGTTCGAACGGCCCGTGGACCGCACCAGCCCCGCCCGCGACGAACTCGCCATCAAGCTCGCCATGGCCGTCGGGGCACCCGGCGTCGACATCCGCGAGGTCATCCAGTCCCAGCGCCGCCACACCGTGAAGGCCATGCAGGACTACACCCGCCTCAAGACCCAGGCCCTCGCCGCCCTCGAAGGCGGCGGCTCCCGCGAACGCGACGACGTCGCCTGGCTCCTCGTCCTGGAGCAGCTGATCTTCCAGACCGAGGCCGAGGCCCGCTGGCTCGACCACTGCGAGTCCCGGCTGATCCGCCTCTCCGCCACCGCGCCCGCCACCACCGCCGAACCGGGTCCCGGACCGGCGGCCCGGCCCGGGCCCGGGGCGAGGGCAGGGGGGCTGGGGGCCGGGGTCGGGTCGGGGGGCGGGCCGGGGGACGGGGCCGGGGGACGAGCCCGCTGACCCCGGGCCCAGGCCCCGTACCACCGCATTCTCCGCTCGACACACCGCTCATCTCCGTGCCCGGCCGCCGCCGGCGCACGTCACGTCCGTGCCCGGCCGCCGCCGCGCACGCCTAGGGGGACCCCGCCATGTCCACACCGCTCGACGCACAGCCCGTGCTGCGCCTGCAGAACCTGACCCGGGTCCACGGGTCCGGCGCCACCGAGGTGCACGCCCTGCGCGGCATCGACCTCGACGTGCACCCCGGCGAACTCGTCGCCGTCATGGGGCCGTCCGGCTCCGGCAAGTCCACGCTGCTCACCATCGCCGGCGGCCTCGACACCCCCAGCTCCGGCCAGGTGATCGTCGAGGGCACCGACATCACCACCGCCGGGCTGAAGGAACTCGCCGCCCTGCGCCGCCGCAGCATCGGCTACGTCTTCCAGGACTACAACCTCATCCCGGCGCTGACCGCCGCCGAGAACGTCTCCCTGCCGCGCGAGCTCGACGGGGTGTCCGCCCGCAAGGCGCGGGTCGAGGCGCTCGCCGCGCTGGAGGAGATGGGCCTCGGCCACCTCGCCGACCGGTTCCCCGACGAGATGTCCGGCGGACAGCAGCAGCGCGTCGCCATCGCCCGCGCCCTCGTCGGCGACCGCCGCCTCGTCCTCGCCGACGAGCCCACCGGCGCCCTCGACTCCGAGACCGGCGAGTCCGTCCTCGCCCTGCTCCGCTCCCGCTGCGACGCGGGCGCCGCCGGCGTCCTCGTCACCCACGAACCGCGGTTCGCCGCCTGGGCCGACCGGGTCGTCTTCCTGCGCGACGGCGCCATCGTCGACCAGACCGTGCGCAGCGAGGCCGACTCCCTCCTGACGGGCCGGGTGGCGGAGGCGTGAAGACCTGGTTCCACTCCTGGCGGGCGGCCGTCCGCATCGCCCGCCGCGACGCCTGGCGCGCCAAGGGCCGCAGCTCCCTGGTCCTCGCGATGATCGCCCTCCCCATCCTCGGGGTGAGCGCCGCCGACCTCACCATCCGCAGCTCCGAACTCTCCGTCGCCGAACGGCTGGAGCGGTCCATCGGCGCCGCCGACGCCGCCTTCCGCGACGCCGGCTTCGGCGGCGTCCCGCTCTTCCAGAGCCCGCAGGCCGACAACATCGCCCCGGTCGAAAACGACGAGAACACGCCCTGGCCCAGCGGCACCACCGACCCCACCAAGGTCATCCCGGCCGGCTCCCGCTGGATCACCGACACCGTGGGCGGCGCCAAGCTGACCACCGTGCACGGCCTGCTCCAGACCGACGTCCGCGAGCTGAAGGCCGACGACCCGATGGCGAAGGGCATCACCACCCTCCTCGACGGCCGCTATCCGAAGACGTCCGACGAGGTCATCGCCACCTCCGCCTTCCTGGAGCGCAGCGGCCTCTCGATCGGCTCGACCGTTTCCGCTCGCAATTTCGACCGGCCGTACCGGATCGTGGGCTCCTACGAACTGCCCGACGCCCTGACGACCGCCCAGATCACCGCGCTGCCCGGCGCGTTCCTCGCCCCGTACGCGAAGGCCGCCGAGAAGGCGGGCGCGCCCGGCCCCGGCGCCGGCACCACGTACCTGGTGCAGCGCCCCGGTGGTTTCACGTGGAACACCGTGAAGGAGATCAACACCAAGGGCGTCGTCGTCGTCTCCCGGGCCGTCCTGCTCGACCCGCCCGCCGACTCCGAGGTCCCGCTCTACCAGCAGCCCGGCTGGGGCGACTACCGGTCCAGCGGCGGCGCCGACGCCATGCTCCTCGCCTCCGTCGCCACCGTCGTCGGCCTGGCGATGCTGGAGATCTGCCTGCTCGCCGGCCCGGCCTTCGCGGTCGGTGCCCGCCGCTCCCGCCGCCAGCTCGGCCTGGTCGGCGCCAACGGCGGCTCCCGCAGCCACATCCGCGCCATCGTGCTCAGCGGCGGCCTCGTCATCGGCGTCTCCGCCGCCGTCGTCGGCACGGTCCTCGCCCTGATCCTCACCCTGGCCCTCCAGCCGTTCCTGGAGGAGTACCTGGGGCAGCGGTTCGGCGCCTTCGACGTCCGGCCGCTGGAACTCCTCGGCATCGCGCTGCTCGCCGTCCTCACCGGACTGCTCGCCGCCGTCGTCCCGGCGGTCACCGCCTCCCGGCAGAGCGTGCTCGCCTCGCTCACCGGCCGCCGCGGCGTCCGCTCCACCAGCCGGGTGCTGCCCGTCGTCGGCCTGATCGCGCTGCTCCTCGGCGCGGCGATCGCGCTCTACGGCTCCGTCGTCACCGACCAGTTCGTCATCGTCGCCGGCGGCTCCGCCATCGCCGAGCTGGGCGTGGTCGCCATGACGCCCGCCCTGGTCGGGCTCTTCGGGCGGACCGGCCGCTGGCTGCCGCTCTCGCCGCGGCTCGCGCTCCGCGACGCCGTCCGCAACCGGGGCCGTACGGCTCCCGCGGTCGCCGCCGTCCTCGCCGCCGTCGCCGGCACCGTCGCCGTCGCCACGTACACGACGAGCAGCGACGCCCAGTACCGCGCCGAGTACACCGCCAGCCTGCCGCACGGCGCCGTCTCCTTCTTCCAGATGGAGGAGGGCGGCCGGGACGTCCGCGCCGTCGCCGACACCGTCCAGCGCCATGTGTCCGTCGACACCCGCGCCGACGTCTCCCGCGTCGCCGTCGGCAAGCCCGGTTGCTCCGCCTGGGGCGAGGGCGCCGGCTGCGGCCGGTACGAGGTGATGGTGCCGCCCGCCAACCTCTGCCCGCTGTGGGCGCCGACGGCCGACGGCAGCGACGCCTCGCTGAAGTACACCCCCGCACAGCGCCGCACGATGATGCGCGAGGACTGGCGCTGCAAGCAGGACGAGCGCGGTGGCGGCATCTACGTCGACGGCGGCCTCCTCGTCGGCGACGCCCGCCTCCTCGACGTCCTCGACATCGACGTCCCCGGCGCCGCCGAGGCCCTCGCCGCCGGAAAGGCCGTCACCTTCCAGCGGCCGCTGGTCGCGAAGGACGGCACGATCGGCATCAAGCAGATCACCGACACGAAGGCCGCCGAGAAGGCGTCGATGGAGAACAAGCCCGCCCCGGGCAAGGTCGTCTCCGTCCCCGCCCACCTGGTGACGTCCGACACGAGGACCTACGGCCTCCAGGTGCTGATGACCCCCGCGACCGCGAAGGCCGCCGGTCTCGCCACCGCACCGGTCGGCGCCTACTTCAGCACCGACCGGCTGCCCGACACCGAGCAGCGCCAGA
This sequence comes from Streptomyces sp. NPDC058955, assembly GCF_042741435.1. NCBI lineage: Bacteria > Bacillati > Actinomycetota > Actinomycetes > Kitasatosporales > Streptomycetaceae > Streptomyces > Streptomyces sp. NPDC058955. Next base: position 4,406 of record NZ_JBHYKM010000004.1, read on the forward strand.
AGCTCGACGCCGAACTGGCCGGGATCGGCGCCGGAATCGACCTCACCGTCGAGGAGGGGTACGTCTCCGACGACAGCGTCTTCCTGCTCGCGCTGACCGTCTTCGCCGGCCTGGTCACCATCGGCGCCGCCGGCATCGCCACCGGCCTCGCCCAGGCCGACGCCGAGGCCGACCTGAAGACGCTCGCCGCCGTCGGCGCCCCGCCGCGCGTGCGCCGCACGCTCAGTGGCTTCCAGTGCGGGGTGGTCGCCGCCATGGGCGTCGTCCTCGGCTCCGTCGCCGGCCTGCTGCCCGCGGTCGGCCTGCGGCTCACCGAGGAGCGCGAGCGGCTCCGCTACCACGAGCAGACGGTCGCCGAGGGCTGGGGCGGCGACCTCGCCCCGCCGTACGTGCCGATCGTGGTGCCCTGGGAGACGCTGGCGGCGCTGCTCGTCGCCGTCCCGCTCGGCGCCGCGCTGCTCGCCGCGCTGGTGACCCGCTCGAAGGGGGCCGTCGCCCGCCGCGCGGCGACCTGACACCTTTCCGTGCCCCGACCGTGGCCCGGGGGGGGGGGGGGTGGCGACCCCCCCCCGCCCGCCCCCCGGGGGGGGGGGGGGGTGGTGGGGCGTGGGGGGGCGGGGGTTTGACGGGGTCTCGAGAGGGCGGGGGCCCCCCCCCCCT
>NZ_JBHYKM010000004.1:5075-5903 GCF_042741435.1 Streptomyces sp. NPDC058955
CCCCGCGGCGCGCGGCGCTTGGGTCACCCGAGAGTGGGGCGCCGCCGCGCGGCGGGGGCCCCCCTCACCACTAACCGCCCCCCCCCCGGGCGGGGGGGGGGGGGTGGATCACCCTCCTCCCCGGGCACACCTGGTGGTGAAGCATGTGTGCGAGAGAATGGCGGCATGGAGATGCCGAGGAATGACAGGTCGCCGGAGACCCCCCAGGTCCTCATCGTGGGACAGGACGGGATGGCTCTCGGCGGCGCCCAGGGCGACGACGAACCCCGCGAGGTCCCGGTGACGGAAATGGTCGAGCAGCCTGCGAAGGTCATGCGGATCGGCAGCATGATCAAGCAGCTTCTGGAGGAAGTTCGGGCGGCACCTCTCGACGAGGCGAGCCGGGTCCGGCTGAAGGAGATCCACGCCAGCTCGGTGAAGGAGCTGGAGGACGGTCTGGCGCCCGAGCTGGTCGAGGAGTTGGAGCGCCTGTCCCTGCCGTTCACCGACGAGGCCATCCCCTCCGAAGCGGAACTGCGCATCGCGCAGGCCCAGTTGGTGGGGTGGCTGGAGGGCCTCTTCCACGGCATCCAGACCGCGCTGTTCGCCCAGCAGATGGCGGCCCGCGCCCAGCTGGAGCAGATGCGGCGGGCGCTGCCCCCCGGCGCCTCGCACGACGATGACGACGAGGGCGGCCGCGGCCACGGTCGCGCGGTCGGCTCGGGGCCTTACCTGTAGGTCGGCTCGGGGCCTTACCTGTAAGGCGGTCGTACGAGGGAGGGGGGGGGGCGGGGGGGGCGCCGGGGCGCGGGGGCGGGGGCCGCGCGCGCGGGGGGGCGGGCGCGCCGC
>NZ_JBHYKM010000004.1:5913-80942 GCF_042741435.1 Streptomyces sp. NPDC058955
CCGACAGCGGCCCCCGGCCGGCGAGCACGCCGTCGAGGAACGGGCCGAGCGGCCCCTAAAAAACCTCGGGGGCGTCGCCCCCCCCCCCCCCATTTCGCGTAGCCGCCGCGGCGGCTACGGCGCGAGCAGCAGCACCTTGCCGACGTGCGCCCCGGACTCCAGGACGCGGTGGGCCTCGGCGGCCTCCGGCATCGGCAGCGTCCGGTCGACGACCGGGCGGATCGTGCCGCCCTCGACCAGCGGCCAGACGTGCTCGCGGACGGCCGCGACGATCGCCGCCTTCTCCTGGAGCGGGCGGGCGCGCAGGGTCGTCGCCATCACGGCGGCCCGCTTGGCGAGCAGCGCCCCGAGGTTCAGCTCGCCCTTGACGCCGCCCTGGAGGCCGATGACGACGAGCCGGCCGTTGACCGCGAGGGCCTGGACGTTCCGGTCCAGGTACTTGGCGCCCATGATGTCCAGGATCACGTCCGCGCCCGCGCCGTCCGTGGCCGCGCGGAGCTCCTCGACGAAGTCCTGGGTGCGGTAGTCGATCAGCACGTCCGCGCCGAGTTCGGCGCAGCGGGCCAGCTTCTCCGGGCTGCCGGCGGTGACCGCGACCTTCGCGCCGACCGCCTTGGCCAGCTGGATCGCCATCGTGCCGATGCCGCTGGCCCCGCCGTGCACGAGCAGCGTCTCGCCGGGCCGCAGGTGGGCGATCATGAAGATGTTGGACCAGACCGTGCAGGCCACCTCGGGGAGCGCGGCGGCCGTGGCCAGGTCGACGCCCTTCGGGACCGGCAGCAGCTGCCCGGCCGGGACGGCCACCCGCTGGGCGTAGCCGCCGCCGACGAGCAGCGCGCAGACCTCGTCGCCGGCCGACCAGCCGGAGACGCCGGGGCCGAGGGCGGTGATCCGCCCGGCGCACTCCAGGCCGGGAAGGGGCGAGGTGCCGGGCGGCGGGTCGTAGAAGCCCTGCCGCTGGAGGACGTCGGCGCGGTTGACGGCGCTCGCCACCACCTCGACGAGGACCTCGCCCTCGCCGGGCACGGGATCGGGCACCTCGGCCCAGACGAGGGCGTCGGGACCACCGGGTTCCGGAATCGTGATCGCATGCATGGCGGCGAGGCTACTCCGGGGCCGGTGGGGGTGCTCAGTCCTCCGGGGGTGTGGTGAGCGGGGTGACCGGGGCGGCCCGGACGATGGTGATGACCCGGTCGGTGAGCTGGAGCGGGCTGGCCTGCGGGTCGTCGTAGCCGAGCAGCCGGTGGCCGCGCAGCACGCTCACCACCAGGTCCTCGGTCTCGCGGACGCTCCGGCCCGCCTCGGCCTTGGTCACCGGGCGCTCGACGAGGTCGAGGCCGGAGCCCTGCTGGATGAGGTCCTCCATGACGGTGCCCGCGCTGGGGCTGAGCACGGAGAGGCCGAGCAGCCGGCCGGCGGCGGAGGCGCTGGTGATGACCGCGTCGGCGCCGGACTGGCGGAGCAGCGGCGCGTTCTCCTCCTCGCGGACGGCGGCGACGATCTTCGCGCCCCGGTTGAGCTGGCGGGCGGTCAGGGTCACCAGGACGGCGGTGTCGTCGCGCTGGGTGGCGATGACGACCTGGCGGGCCTTCTGCACCTCGGCCCGGAGCAGCACGTCGCTGCGGGTGCCGTCGCCGACGACGCCGACGAAGCCGTCGAGGTTGGCCGCCTCGATGACCTTGCCGGAGGGGTCGACGATGACGATCTGGTCCTTGCGGAGACCGGTGGCGCAGAGGGTCTGGATCGCGGATCGTCCCTTGGTGCCGAAGCCGACGATCACGGTGTGGTCGCGCAAGTGGGACCTCCACTTCTTGAGGCGGAACTCCTCCCGGGTCCGTTCCGTGAGGACCTCGAGAGTGGTGCCGACCAGGATGATCAGGAAGAGCACGCGCAGCGGCGTGATCACCAGGATGTTGACGAGCCGCGCGGAGTCGCTGAACGGGACGATGTCGCCGTATCCGGTGGTGGAGAGGGTGACGGTCGCGTAGTAGGCGGCGTCGAGGAAGTCGACGGACCCGTTGGCGTTGTCGTGGTAGCCGTCGCGGTCGGCGTAGACGATGAGGACGGTCAGGAAGAGGACGCCGAGGGCCATCAGGAGGCGCCGGCCGACCTGGCGGAGCGGGTCGACGGACCGGCGGGGCAGATGGATCCGCGCGCCGGTGACCTTCTCGTCGGCATGGCGGGCCATGACGTCACGGCTGGGAAGTTTCACGTGAAACATGCTCCTTGGGCGGACGGCGCCTCGGTCGGCCAGGGCAGGGCGAGCAGTTCGAGCCGGTGGCCGGGCTCGGCGCCGCCGGGCGGGACGACGGCCATGGCGTCGGCGGCGGCGATGCCGCGCAGCATGGCGGGCCCGTTGTAGCGCAGCGGTACGACGGTCCCGTCCCGGTGGAGGACGGGGACGAGCCGGGTGTCGTGCGGGTGGCCCTGGACGGCGTCGCGGACGGGGACGCGGGGCGCTTCGGTGGCCACTGCCTGCTCCTCCGTGCGTGCTGCCAGGAGGGGCGCGGCGAGCGTGAGGAGGCCGGAGACGGCGGCGAGCGGGTTGCCCGGCAGGCCGACGAGGTGGCGTCCGGCGTCCAGCCGGGCGAGCAGCATGGGGTGGCCGGGGCGGACCTTCACGCCGTCGACGAGGAGGGTGGCGCCGGCCTTGTCGAGGACCCCGTGGACGTGGTCCACGGGCCCGGCGGCGGTGCCGCCGGTGGTGACGACGAGGTCGGCGGCGGAGCCCGTGACGGCGTCGTACAGGGCCTCGGCGTCGTCGCCGATCCGGCGGGTGCCCAGGACCTCGGCGCCGAGCGCCGTCAGCCAGGGCCCGAGCATCGGGCCGAGGGCGTCCCGGATCAGGCCGTCGTGGGGGAGTCCGGACGTCAGCAGCTCGTCGCCGAGGACGAGGACCTCCACCCGGGGGCGGGGCAGCACGGCGGGCTCGTCGTATCCGGCGGCGGCCGCGAGGCCGAGCACGGCCGGTCCGACGACGGTGCCGGCGGGCAGCAGCTCGTCGCCGACGCGGCACTCCTGGCCCCGGGGGCGGATGTCCTGCCCGGTCACGACCTCGCGGAGGGGGTGCAGCAGAACCGTTCCGGCCGGGGTGTCGCGGGAGGCGGTGTCCTGGGTCCCGGTCTCCCCGGTCTCCGTGCGGGAGTGCTCGCTGCGGAGGACGGCGGTGGCGCCGGCGGGGACGCGGCCGCCGGTAGCGACGCGTACCGCCTCACCGGGGGCGAGGGCGGCGGCCCCGGCGTGGCCGGCGAGGACGGACTCCTCGCGCACGGTCCAGGGGCCCGGTCCGGCGACCGCCCAGCCGTCCATGGCGGAGCTGTCGAAGGAGGGCAGGTCGGTGAGGGCCCGCAGCGGTTCGGCGAGGGTCCGGCCGAGGGCCTGCCCGAGGGGTACGCGGACGGGCGGGCGGTCCGTGGCCGCCCGGGCCTCGGCTCCGGCGCGGGCGGCGCGGGCGCGCGCCTCGGGCCAGGGGGTGGCGCGGTGGTACCCCTGGGTCATCCGGCCTCGTCCTGTTCGGCCGCCCATCGCTGGGCGAGCGCGGCGGCCTTGCGGGCGGCCTCGGCGACCGCCTCGGCGGGGGCCGTCCCGTCCTCGGCGGCCTTCGCCGCGGCGTAGCCGACGAGGAAGGTCGTCAGCGGCGCGGCGGGGCGGGCGACGCCGTGGGCGGCGTCGCGGGCCAGGTCGAGCAGGACGCCGGTGTCGACGTCCAGGTCGAGGCCCAGTTCGGTCTTGACTGCGGTGATCCATTCGTCCAGCACGGCTCCATGGTCCCTGATGCGGGCCCGGGCCGTGGCGATGTCCTCCCAGGTGTCGCAGTCGAAGGAGGCCGCCGGTTCGTCGGGGCCGACCGGGACGCGGACGATCCGGAGCCCGCCGGTGAGGCCCCGGAGCGGGAGGTGGTCGAGGCCGCGGTGGGCGTGCCGCAGCGCGTCCAGCTCGCGGCGCAGGGGGCCGGTGCGGTAGACGGCGACGAGCGGCTGGTCGCGCCCGTCGGTGTCGGTGAGGAGCGCGGCCTCGGCGTCCGGCGCGGCGTCGAGCGCGGCGAGGAGCCGGCCGACGGTCGCCTCGCCGAGGAACGGCAGATCGGCGGAGAGGGCGAGCAGGACCTCGGGGGCGGGCTCCGTCGACCGGCCGTCGGCCAGGAGCTTTTCGGCCCCGGCGTCCAGGGCGGCCACGGGGCCGGTGCCGGTCCGCTGCTCGCGGGTCCAGCGGACGGGCCGGACCGTCGGGCGCGGGTCGCCGACGACCACGGTCCGGCGGGCCCCGGCGCAGGCGGCGAGCACCCGGTCGAGCAGGGCCCGGCCGCCGACCCGTACCCCGGGCTTGTCCACGCCGCCGAGGCGCCGCGCGGCGCCCCCGGCGAGCACGACGGCGTCGTATGCGGTGGTCACCCCAGCAGTATGGGCCGCCGAGGCCCGCCGCCGCCCGGCCGGTCTCCTGGTGAGACGGGCCGGGCGCCGGGCGGGCCCGCGGTCGTCGGCTCAGACGGTGCGCAGCAGCACCGCGGGCTGCTCGACGCAGTCCGCGACGTACCGCAGGAAGCCGCCGGCCGTGCCGCCGTCGCAGACCCGGTGGTCGAAGGTGAGCGAGAGCTGCACCACCTGACGGACGGCCAGTTCGCCCTGGTGGACCCAGGGCTTGGGGATGATCCGGCCGACGCCGAGCATCGCCGCCTCGGGGTGGTTGATGATCGGCGTGGAGCCGTCCACCCCGAACACCCCGTAGTTGTTGAGGGTGAAGGTGCCGCCGGTGAGGTCGGCCGGGGTGAGGGTGCCCTGCCGGGCCGACTCGGTGAGCCGGGCGAACTCCTCGGTCAGCGACTCGGCGGTCCGGTTCCCGGCGTCCCTGACCACGGGCACGACGAGCCCGCGCGGGGTCTGCGCGGCGAAGCCGAGGTGCACCCCGGGCAGCCGGACGATCTCGCGGGCGGCCGTGTCCACGGTGGAGTTCAGCTCGGGGAAGCGGGCCAGGGCGTGGGCGCAGATCCGGGCGAGGAGCGCGAGGAGCGAGATCTTCGGCCCGCCCGCCGCGTTCATCGCCGCCCGCGCGGCCATGAGTTCGGTGGCGTCGGCGTCCACCCAGCAGGTCGCGTCGGGGATCTCGGTGCGGCTGCGGGAGAGCTTGTCGGCGACGGCTCCGCGCACCCCGCGCAGCGGGATCCGCTCCCCGGCCGGGGCGGTGCCCGTGGCGGGGGCGGCGGCCGGAGCGAGCGCGGCGGCCGGGGCGGTCACGGCGGGCGTCTCGCGGGCGGTGAGGGCCCGCTCGACGTCGGCGCGCAGGATCAGCCCCTCGGGGCCCGAGCCGCGCACCTCCCGCAGGTCGAGGCCCCGGTCGCGGGCCAGCTTCCGCACGAGCGGGGAGATGACCGCGACGGGCCCCTCGGAGACCGCCGGCGCGGCGGGGGCGGCCGCGACGGTACCGGCCCCGGCGAGGGGGCCGGCCGTCGTGGGGGGACCGACCGTCGCGTTCGGCGTGGGGTGCGCGACGGCCGGGGTCTGGGGGCGGATCCGGCGGCGCCGGGCGGCGGGGCCCGCCGTGCCGTAGCCGACGAGGACGTTGCCCGAGTACTCCGAGGAGACGGCGGCCTCGGCCGGCTCCGCCTCGGGGGCGGGCACGGACGCGGCGGTCCCCGCGTCCGCGGAGGCGCCGACGGCGACCGTCAGGAGCGGTGCGCCGACGGGCAGTTCCGTGCCCTCCTCGCCGAAGCGGGCGGTGACCACGCCCCCGTACGGGCAGGGCACCTCGACCATCGCCTTGGCGGTCTCGACCTCGACGACCGGCTGGTCGATGGCGACGACGTCGCCGACGTCCACGAGCCAGCGGACGATCTCGGCCTCGGTGAGTCCCTCACCGAGGTCGGGGAGCTTGAACTCCAGGACCTGGGCCATCAGTTCCCCGCCTCCCACTGGAGCCGCGCGACCGCGTCCAGGACCCGGTCGACGCCCGGCAGGTGGTGCCGCTCCAGCATCGGCGGCGGGTAGGGGATGTCGAAGCCCGCGACCCGCAGCACCGGCGCCTCCAGGTGGTGGAAGCAGCGCTCGGTGATCCGGGCGGCGATCTCCGCGCCCGGGCCGGCGAAGCCGCCGGACTCGTGGACCACGACCGCGCGGCCGGTGCGGCGCACCGACGCGGCGACGGTCTCCTCGTCGAAGGGCACGAGCGAGCGAAGGTCCACGACCTCCAGGTCCCAGCCCTCCGCGGTGGCCGCCTCGGCCGCCTCCAGACAGACCGGCAGCGACGGGCCGTAGGTGATCAGGGTGGCGCTGGTGCCGGGACGGCGGACCACGGCCCTGCCGATGGGCTCCACGCGCGCGGGGGCCTCGGGCGACCAGTCGGACTTGGACCAGTAGAGCCGCTTGGGCTCCAGGAAGACGACCGGGTCGTCGGAGGCGATGGCCGCCCGCAGCAGCCCGTAGGCGTCCTCGACGGTCGCCGGGGTGACCACGTGCAGGCCGGGGGTGGCCATGTAATAGATCTCGGAGGAGTCGCTGTGGTGCTCGACGCCGCCGATCCCGCCGCCGTACGGCACGCGGATCACCATCGGCATCGGCATCGCGCCGCGCGTCCGGTTCCGCATCCGCGCCACGTGCGAGACGAGCTGCTCGAACGCCGGGTAGGCGAACGCGTCGAACTGCATCTCGACCACCGGCCGCAGCCCGTACATGGCCATGCCGACGGCGGTGCCGAGGATGCCCGCCTCGGCCAGCGGCGTGTCCGTGCAGCGGTCCTCGCCGAACTCCTTGGCCAGCCCGTCGGTGACCCGGAAGACCCCGCCGAGGGTGCCGACGTCCTCGCCCATCACGTGGACGGTCGGGTCCTCGGCCATCGCGTCGCGCATGGCGCGCTGGAGCGCCTGCGCCATCGTGGCCGGCTTGGTCCGGCCCGCCGCCTTGGCGGCCGCCGCGCCGGTCGTCGCCGTCGTCATCGGCTCTCGCCCTCCGCTTCGAGTTCGGCCCGCAGCTGCGCCGCCTGCTCGCGCAGCTGCGCGGTCTGCTCGGCGTAGACGTGGGTGAAGAGGTCCATCGGGTCGAGCACCGGGTCGGCGTTCATCCGCTCGCGCAGCTCCGCCGCCATGGTCTCCGCGGCCTCGGCCGCCGCCCGCCGGCCCTCCTCGTCGAGCAGGCCGCGCGCGGTCAGCTCCCGTTCGAGGAGGAGCACCGGGTCGTGCGCCCGCCAGGTCTCGACCTCGCCGTCCGCGCGGTAGCGGGTGGCGTCGTCGGCGTTGGTGTGGGCGTCGATCCGGTAGGTGATCGCCTCCACGAGGGTCGGTCCGCCGCCGCGCCGCGCGCGGGCCACGGCCTCGGTGAGGACCTGGTGCACCGCGACCGCGTCGTTGCCGTCCACCAGCCGGCCCGGCATGCCGTAGCCGACGGCCTTGTGGGCGAGCGACGGGGCGGCGGTCTGCTTGGCGAGCGGCACGGAGATCGCGAAGCCGTTGTTCTGCACGAGGAAGACCACCGGCGCCTGCCAGACGGCAGCGAAGTTCAGCGCCTCGTGGAAGTCGCCCTCGCTGGTGCCGCCGTCGCCGACCATGGCGAGCGCGACCACGTCGTCGCCCTTGAGCCGGGCCGCGTGGGCCAGGCCCACGGCGTGCGGCAGCTGGGTGGCGAGCGGGGTGCACAGCGGCGCGATGCGGTACTGGCGCGGGTCGTAGCCGGTGTGCCAGTCGCCGCGCAGCAGGGTCAGCGCCTGCACGGGGTCGAGGCCCCGGGCGACGGCCGCGAGGGTGTCCCGGTAGGACGGGAAGAGCCAGTCCCGCTCCTCCAGGGCGAGGGCGGCGGCGATCTCGCACGCCTCCTGGCCCGTGGTGGACGGGTAGACGGCGAGCCGGCCCTGCTTGGTCAGGGCGGTCGCCTGGGCGTTGTACCGGCGGCCGCGGACCAGCTCCGCGTAGAGCCGGCGCAGCAGCGCGGGGTCGGCGTCGGCCACCGCGTCCGTGCCGAGCACGCGCAGCGGCTCGGCGTCGGGCAGCAGCGGTGCGGGGTCGGTCCGCGGACGCCAGGCCGGCGGCGGGGTGGGCCGGTAGGCCGAGTCGGCGAGCGGCTCCTGGACTGTCGAACTGCGCTGTTGCAACGAGTCCACCTCCTCGTGGGAGCGGGCATAAGACCCGAAGGCGGGTGGCGCGAATGTGGCGCGCCTCACCTACCGATTGTTCGGTCGTGGAGGCATTTTGGCTACAGGCACCTCCAGCCTGTGGACAAACGGTTCTCCACAGCCTGGGATAGAGACAGGTCGTCCACCGGAGAGAGGCGGGGGGACATGGCGGATGAACAAATGGCCGTCGCCCGGGGCGGAGCCCCGGACGACGCGGCGGGCGACGCCGCGGGCGAGGTGCTGAGCGCTCCCCCGGACACGCCGGCGTACGCCGCCCCGGCACGCCCGCTGGACGCGATAGACCGGGACATCCTGCGACTGCTCCGGACGGACGGCCGCGCCTCGGTGCGCTCCGTCGCCGAGCGCGTGCACGTCTCCCGGGCCAACGCGTACGCCCGGATCAACCGGCTCATCGACGACGGCGTGATCCGCGGCTTCAGCGCCCGGATCAACCACGAGCGGGCCGGCCACGGCGCCTCCGCCTACATCACGCTCAAGATCGTCCAGAACTCCTGGCGCACGGTCCGCGAGCAGCTCGAAGCGCTCCCCGGCGCCGCGCACATCGCCCTGGTCAGCGGCGACTTCGACGTCCTGCTGCTGGTCCACACCCCGGACAACCGGACCCTGCGCGAACTGGTCCTCACCCGCCTCCAGGCGATCCCGGAGGTCCTCTCCACCCGCACCCTGCTCGTCTTCGACGAGATGGACCTGAACGCCGACCCGAGGCCCTGACGCCCCCGCGCACGCAAGGAGAGGGCCCCGGGACGTCCCGGGGCCCTCTCGTACGCCTTCCAGAGCCCTCAGCGGCCCTTCCAGAGCCCTCAGCGGGCCTTCCGCAGCCCGTCGAAGGCCAGGTGGGCGACGGTCTCGGCGAGCTGGTCGCGCTCCGCCTGGTCCGGATGCGGCCGGTACCACTCCACCAGCGAGTTGATCATGCCGAAGAGCAGCCGGGTCGCGAGCCGGATGTCCACGTCCGACCGCAGGTCGCCCTCGGCGGCGGCCGCCCCGAGCAGCTCGGCCACCCGGTGGTCGAACTCCCGGCGCCGCTCCATCGCCCACCGCTCGGTCGCGGTGTTGCCCCGCACCCGCAGCAGCAGCGTCACGTACGGCAGCTCCGCTATCAGCACCTCGACGGTCCGCCGGGTCACGTACTCGACCCGCTCCACCGCCCGGCCGCGCACCGCGCCCGGCTCGTCGAGGATCGCGAAGAGCCCGTCCAGCGCCCGGCTGACCGCCCGCCGCAGCAGCTCCTCCTTGCCCGCCACATGGTGATAGATCGAGGACTTGGAGATCCCGGCCGCCTTGGACAGGTGCTCCATGGACGTGCCGTCGTAACCGCGCTCGTTGAAGACCCGCACCGCGACGGAGAGCAGCGTCTCGGGGGTGTAGGTGTCGCGTCTGGCGGTGGTCATCGCAGCTCCTCCGCTTCCTCGGTGTAACCCCGGCGCACGAGACCGACGGCGGGGGCGTACCGGCCCGTCGGGTAGCGCTCGTGCAACTGCCTCAGCAGGGCGCAGACCCACCGGTGGTCCAGCTTCGCCGCCCACTCCAGCGGTCCGGCCGGGTAGTTCACGCCGAGCCGCATGGCCGTGTCGATGTCCTCCGCCGTGGCGACGCCCCGGTCGACGGCGTCGGCCGCGAGGTCGGCCAGCATGGCGACCGTCCGTCCCACGATCATGCCGGGCACGTCACCGATGACGGAGACCTGCTTGCCCAGCGCCTGGAAGAGCCCGACGGCCTCGGCGAGGGCGTCCGGGGCGATCCCCTCCCGGGCCGACAGGGCGATCCGGCTCGCCGCCGCGTAGTCCAGGGCGAGGTCGAAGTAGACGATCTCCTCCTGGTGGTACTCGAAGGAGGACTCGCCGTCCACCAGGGCGAGCTTCACGCCGCCCGGCAGCTCGACGAGGCCGTCGCCCCGCTTGCGCCGGACGGTGATCCCCGCCTCCTCGAACAGCCCCACCAGCGCCTCCGCCGGCCCGAGGTCGCCGCGGACGGTGATCCGCTCCGGCGCCTTCGCGGGCGCCTCGGTCCGCGGCGCGGGCCGCTCCGCGCCCTCCGCGTACGAGAACCAGCCGTGCCCCGACTTCCGGCCGAGCCGTCCCGACTCCACCAGCCGCCGCTGCGCCAGCGACGGCGTGAACTTCGGGTCCTGGAAGAAGGAGTCCCACACGGAGCGGGTCACGGCCTCGTTGACGTCCTGTCCGATCAGGTCGGTCAGCTCGAACGGGCCCATCCGGAAGCCGCCGCACTCGCGCAGCACGGCGTCGATGGTGGCCGGGTCGGCGCCGCCCTCCTCGTACACGCGGAAGGCCTCCGCGTAGAAGGGGCGGGCGATCCGGTTGACGATGAAGCCGGGGGTGTCGGCGCAGCGCACCGGCGTCTTGCCCCAGGCCAGGACCGTCTCGTACGCGCGCGTGGCGGCGGTCTCGTCGGTGGCGAAGCCGCGGACGACCTCGACGAGGGGGAGCAGCGGCGCCGGGTTGAAGAAGTGCAGGCCGACGAAGCGGCCGGGGAGCCGCAGGCGGCCGCCGATGGCGGTGACGGAGAGGGAGGAGGTGTTGGTGGCGAGGAGGGCGTCGTCGCCGACGGTCTTCTCCAGGTCGGCGAAGAGGCGCTGCTTGACCTCCAGGTCCTCGACGATCGCCTCGACGACGAGGGCCGCGTCGGCGAGCTCGGCCAGGTCCTCGGCGGCGTGCAGCCGGCCGGCGGCGGCCTCGCTCTCGGCGGCGGCCATCCGGCCCTTCTCGACGAGCCGGTCGAGGCGGGCGCCGATGGCGGCGACGGCCTCGGCGGCCCGGCCGGGGGCGCTGTCGTAGAGGCGTACGGGGTGGCCGGCGACCAGCGCCACCTGTGCGATCCCCTGGCCCATCGTGCCGGTGCCGACGACGGCGACCGTCCGGTCCCGCCCGATTGCCTCGTCCATGGTGGCGCTCCCCCTGACGGTCCCGTTGGCACGCACGTCCGCTTCGCTGCCCGCGCTCATAGGAGTGATCCTCCCCGATCGGTTTTCCACAGGATCGACGGACCCCCTTGCCCCGACCGATCGTTCGGTTACTCTAACTCCGTACGCGTCTCCCTGCCCAGCTCGACGAGGAGTTGGTCCATCCATGGCCACCGCCCAGCCGATCACCGACGTTCTGGCCGAGAAGCACCGGTCCACGCTCGATCAGGCCCTCGCCACCATCCGCAGCCGTGCCTACTGGTCGCCCTACCCGGAGCACCCGAAGGCGTACGGGGCGGACGGCTCGCTCGACGCCGCCGCCGGCCTCGCCGCCCACCAGGCGGTGCTGAACGGCCGCTTCGACCTCGACCAGCCGGGCACCGACGGCTGGACCGGCGGCGAGGTCTCGCCGTACGGCCCCGAGCTGGGCGTCGAGTACCCGCACGCGGACGTGGACGTGCTGCTGCCCGCGATGCGGGCCGGCCTGTCCGGCTGGCGCGACGCCGGTCCGGAGACGCGCGCCCTGGTCTGCCTGGAGATCCTGGCCAGGATCTCGGCCCGCACCCACGAGTTCGCCCACGCGGTCATGCACACCAGCGGCCAGGCGTTCATGATGGCGTTCCAGGCCGGCGGCCCGCACGCGCAGGACCGCGGCCTGGAGGCGGTGGCGTACGCGTACGAGGAGCAGACCCGCACCCCCGCCGGCCGGGCCGCCTGGTCCAAGCCGCAGGGCAAGCGGGACCCGCTGGAGCTGAGCAAGGAGTTCACCCCGGTCGGCCGCGGTGTCGCCCTGGTCATCGGCTGCAACACCTTCCCGACGTGGAACGGCTACCCGGGCCTGTTCGCCTCGCTCGCCACGGGCAACGCGGTCCTGGTGAAGCCCCACCCGCGCGCGGTCCTGCCGCTCGCGCTGACCGTGAAGGTCGCCCGGGAGGTCCTCGCCGAGTCCGGCTTCGACCCGAACCTGGTGGCGCTGGCCACCGAGCGCCCGGGCGAGGGCATCGCCAAGACCCTGGCGGTCCGCCCGGAGATCCGGATCATCGACTACACCGGCTCCACCGAGTTCGGCGACTGGCTGGAGGCCAACGCCCGGCAGGCCCAGGTCTACACGGAGAAGGCCGGCGTCAACACGGTGCTGATCGACTCCACCGACGACTACAAGGGGATGCTGTCCAACCTGGCGTTCTCGCTGTCCCTGTACAGCGGCCAGATGTGCACCACCCCGCAGAACCTGCTGATCCCCCGGGACGGCATCACCACCGACCAGGGCCCCAAGTCGTACGACGAGGTGGTGGCCGACCTGGCCGGCGCGGTCGGCGGCCTCCTCGGCGACGACGCCCGGGCGAACGCCCTGCTCGGCGCCCTGGTCAACCCGGACGTGAAGGCCCGCCTGGAGGCGGCCGCCGGTCTCGGGGAGGTGGCGCTCGCCTCCCGCGAGGTCGCCAACCCGGACTTCCCCGACGCGGTCGTCCGCACCCCGGTCATGGTGAAGCTGGACGGCTCGAAGCCGGACGCGGAGGCCGCGTACCTCTCGGAGTGCTTCGGCCCGGTCTCCTTCGCCGTCTCGGTGGACTCCACCGCCGACGGCCTGGAGCTGCTGCGGCGCACGATCCGCGACAAGGGCGCGATGACGGTCGGCGCCTACACGACCTCCGCCGACACCGAGCGGGCCGTGGAGGAGATCTGCCTGGAGGAGTCGGCGCAGCTCTCGCTCAACCTGACGGGCGGGGTGTACGTGAACCAGACGGCCGCGTTCTCCGACTTCCACGGCTCGGGCGGCAACCCGGCGGCGAACGCGGCGCTGTGCGACGGCGCCTTCGTCTCCAACCGCTTCCGCGTGGTCGAGGTGCGCCGCCAGGCGTGACCCGCGCTCAGCGGCCCGGCGTGCCGGTCTCCTGTGCGGGGGCCGGCACGTCGGCGTAGCGCTGGATCCAGGCGTGCATGGCGATCGCGGCGGCCGCCCCGGCGTTGATCGACCGGGTGGAGCCGAACTGGGCGATCGAGCAGACCGTCCGCACGTGGCGGCGGGCCTCCTCGGTCAGCCCGGGCCCCTCCTGCCCGAAGAGCAGCACACAGCGGCGGGGCAGCACGGTCCGCTCCAGCGGCACCGAGCCCGGCAGGTTGTCGATGCCGATGATCGGCAGGTCCTCGGCCGCCGCCCACGCGGTGAGCGCCTCGGTGTCGGGGTGGTGCCGCACGTGCTGGTAGCGGTCGGTGACCATGGCGCCGCGCCGGTTCCAGCGGCGCCGCCCCACGATGTGCACCTCCTTGGCCAGGAAGGCGTTGGCGGTCCGCACCACCGACCCGATGTTGAAGTCGTGGCCCCAGTTCTCCACGGCCACGTGGAAGTCGTGCCGGCGGGTGTCCAGGTCGGCGACGATCGCCTCCCGCGTCCAGTACCGGTAGGCGTCCACGACGTTGCGCCGGTCGCCCTCGGCCAGCAGCTCGCGGTCGTAGCGCGGGTCCTCGGGCCACGGCGCGGGGTGCGGGCCGACGCCGACCTCGGGGCCGTAGCCCTCGTCGTACTGCAGCGGCTCGGCGCCGGCCGGGACGGGGTTCTCTTCGGTGGTGCTCACCCGACGAGGGTACGGGGGGCGGCCTCGCCGCCCGCGTCCCCGCCGGACGGCCCCTCGGCGGGTGCCCCGGCGGGCCGCTGCGGGGGCAGCTCCGGCGCGGTGGCCTTCCGCCGCAGCAGCCGGTCCCGGCCGCGGGCCGCGCGCGCCCCGAGCCACACCAGGAAGACGGTGGGCAGGAAGACGGCGTCGGCGGCGATCATCGCCATCGAGAAGGCCGGCAGGCCGAGCAGCAGCGCGATCCCCGCGTGCTCCAGCATCATCGCGACGAGCAGGACGTTCTTCACCTTGCGCTTGAACAGCGTGAAGGGGAAGGCGACCTGCACGATCACGGTGCCGTAGCTGAGCAGCATGACCATGATCCCGCTGGAGGCGAGGAGCTCGGAGAGGGCCGGCCAGGGCGTGAAGTAGTCCAGGTGCAGCGGGTAGAAGAGCGCGGTGCCGTCCTGCCAGCGCGAGCCCTGGATCTTGTACCAGCCGGCGGTGGCGTAGATCAGGCAGACCTCGGCCATGAGGACCAGCAGCGTCGCGTTGTGGACGAGGTTCGCGAGGACGTCGAGGAGGACGCGCGGCTCGCCCGGCGCGTACTGCTCCACCAGCCACCACAGGCCCTGGCCGAGCCAGAGCACCCACAGCAGCACGTACATCCACCACTCGCCGGTGACCGGGCTGAACCAGGTCGCGGCGACCAGGAAGCCGCCGAGGACGACCCAGAGGGCCGGACCGGCGAGCTCCACCCGCCGGGGGGCCTCCTCGCCCCGGGCGGCCTTCCGGGCCGCCCGCCGGGCGTCCAGGGACCACACCTGGCCGCAGCGGATCAGCGTGAGGTAGAGCGAGACGAGGTGCACCACGTTGTCGCCGCCGTCGCCGAGGAAGACGGACCGGTTCTGCAGCGACAGCGCGCCGACCATGAAGACCACGGAGACGGCCCGGGTGTGCCAGCCGACGAGCAGCAGCGCGGCGGCCACCACCGCCAGCCCGTAGACCACCTCGAACCAGAGCCGCCCGTCGGACCACATCAGGACCGAGAAGGCCCGGTTGTCGGCGATCAGCCGGCGGGCGAGGTCGAACGACCAGGGGCCGTCGGGGCCGTACATCTCGTGCCGGTGCGGGAACTCCCGCAGCAGGAAGAAGAGCCAGGTCAGCGAGAAGCCGATGCGGACGATCGCGGTCTGGTACGGGCCCAGCGCGCGCGAGGTGACCGTCTGCACGGCCCGGGCCAGCCGGCGGTCGAAGGGCACGCGCGCCGGAGCCGCGGCCGGTGCGGGGCGGGGGGCGGTCATCGGCTCGTCTCCCTACGGCTGCGGTCGGCGTCGGTGATGTCCCACCAGGGCATGGTGCTGATGGAGGGGGTGGTGGAGCGCTTCTCGGTGCTCCAGTGCGGCGCCTGCACCGGGCGGACGACCCGGCGGAGTTGGATCCGCTCCACCGTCCCGCCGACGTCCGCGCGCGCCTGCGGACCCTCGATGCGCGGCAGCACGATGCGGCGCATGTACTGCTCCGACAGCCGGCCGCGCATCCCCTTCGGGCGGCCCTCGTCGTCGTGCGCGTTGCCGTACCAGTCGATCGCCCGGCGCAGCTGGTTCTGCTCGGTGTGGCTGGGGAAGACGTTGCCCCGGACGTCCTCGACGTCCTGCGCGGTGAGGTCGATCCAGCCGGTGGTCCGCCGGGTGCCCGACGCGTCGGCGACCTCGGCACGGACCTCGACGGAGACGTTCTGCTGGAGCGGATTGGGCGCGAAGAGCTTCCAGTTCTGCTCGAACTCGGGGTAGATCCAGTCGTCGACGGCCTGACCGTGCTGCTTGGTGACCGTGTTCGACGGGGCCACGTGCAGGAACACCATGGCCAGGTGCAGACAGGCGAGGACGGCCAGCGCGGCGAGCGCCACCGCGGCCACCACCTGGTACGGCATGGACAGCGCCAGGATCCCCGCGGCCGGCCGCCGCTCCTCGCTGCCGTCGATGTGCGCGCTCATCCCACCCCGTTCCCGGGCTTCCCGACCCGATCCCGTCCCACCCGGTGACCCGCTCGTCTGCGCCCCGAACGGAGCAGGCGGTTATCCACAGGGTTGACACCATACGGGCCGCCGACCCACCATTGAAGTCATTCAACCGAACGATCGGTCGGTAGGGGGTCCGATGACCGCAGGGACGGCAGGGACGGCAGTGACCGCGGAAGCGCCCGGCACGGATGCCGCGGACGCGGCGGCACAGGCCGCCCGCGAGGCGGTGTTCGACGCCGCGGTCGCCGCCGACGAGCGCATCGAGCCGCGCGACTGGATGCCGGAGGCGTACCGCGCCTCCCTCGTCCGCCAGATCGCGCAGCACGCCCACTCCGAGATCATCGGCATGCAGCCCGAGGCCAACTGGATCACCCGCGCGCCCTCGCTGCGCCGCAAGGCCATCCTCATGGCCAAGGTCCAGGACGAGGCCGGCCACGGCCTGTACCTCTACAGCGCCGCCGAGACCCTCGGCGTCAGCCGCGACGAGCTCCTCGACAAGCTCCACAGCGGCCGCCAGAAGTACTCGTCGATCTTCAACTACCCGACCCTCACCTGGGCCGACGTCGGCGCCATCGGCTGGCTCGTGGACGGCGCCGCCATCACCAACCAGGTCCCCCTCTGCCGCTGCTCCTACGGCCCGTACGCCCGGGCCATGGTCCGCGTCTGCAAGGAGGAGTCCTTCCACCAGCGCCAGGGGTACGAAGCCCTGCTCGCCCTCTCCCGCGGCACCGAGGCCCAGCACGCCATGGCCCAGGACGCGGTGGACCGCTGGTGGTGGCCGTCCCTCATGATGTTCGGCCCGCCCGACGACGTGTCGACCCACTCCACCCAGGCCATGGCCTGGAAGATCAAGCGCCACTCCAACGACGAACTGCGCCAGCGCTTCGTCGACATCGCCGCCCCGCAGGCGGAGGCCCTCGGCCTCACCCTCCCCGACCCCGACCTGAAGTGGAACGAGGAGCGCGGGCACTACGACTTCGGCCCCATCGACTGGGACGAGTTCTGGGACGTGCTCAAGGGCAACGGCCCCTGCAACGACCAGCGGATCACCAAGCGCCGCCAGGCCCACGAGGACGGCGCCTGGGTCAGAGAGGCCGCCGCGGCCTACGCGCGCAAGCACACCGGACAGCACGGGGAGGCACAGGCATGAGCAGCGACACTTGGCCCCTGTGGGAGGTGTTCGTGCGCTCCCGCCGAGGGCTCTCCCACACCCACGCCGGCAGCCTCCACGCCCCCGACGCGGAAATGGCCCTGCGCAACGCCCGGGACCTCTACACCCGCCGCATGGAGGGCGTCTCCCTCTGGGTCGTGCCCTCCGCCGCCATCACCGCCTCCTCCCCGGACGAGAAGGACCCCTTCTTCGAACCGGCCGCCGACAAGCCCTACCGGCACCCGACCTTCTACGAGATCCCGGAGGGGGTGAAGCACCTGTGACCACCACCGACACCACCGGCACCACCGGCACCCCGGGCACGCCCGCCGCACAGGCCGCCGACCCCGCCGTCACCGCCGCGGCCCTCGCCCTCGGCGACGACGCCCTCGTCCTCGCCCAGCGCCTGGGGGAGTGGGCGGGCAACGCCCCCGTCCTGGAGGAGGAGGTCGCCCTCGCCAACATCGCGCTCGACCTCCTCGGCCAGGCCCGCGTCCTGCTCTCCCTCGCCGGCGACGAGGACGAACTCGCCTTCCTCCGCGAGGAGCGCGCCTTCCGCAACGTCCAGCTGGTCGAACAGCCCAACGGCGACTTCGCCCACACCATCGCCCGCCAGCTGTACTTCTCCACCTACCAGCGCCTCCTCTACGCGGCCCTCGCCGACGGCGACACCCCGCTCGCCGGACTCGCCGCCAAGGCCGTCAAGGAAGTCGCCTACCACCAGGACCACGCCGAGCACTGGACCCTCCGCCTCGGCGACGGCACCGACGAGAGCCACCGCCGCATGCAGACGGCGTGCGACGCCCTCTGGCGGTACACCGGCGAGCTCTTCCAGCCCCTCGACGGCCTCGGCCTCGACACCACCGCCCTCGAAGCGACCTGGCTCGACTCCGTCACCGCCGTCCTCACCCGCGCCGGCCTCACCGTCCCCACCGGCCCCCGCACCGGCGCCTGGCGCGCCGGAGCCGGCCGCCAGGGCCTCCACACCGAACACTTCGGCCGGATGCTCGCCGAGATGCAGCACCTGCACCGCAGCCACCCGGGGGCGACATGGTGACCGCCACCGCCACCCCGCTCGAAGCGGAGCTGGCCCGGATCGCCGGCGCCGTCCCCGACCCCGAGCTGCCCGTCCTCACCCTCGCCGAACTCGGCGTGCTCCGCGGCGTCCACGTCACCGGCCCCGGCCGCGTCGAGGTCGCCCTCACCCCCACCTACACCGGCTGCCCCGCCGTCGAGACGATGTCCACCGACATCGAGCACGCCCTCCACGAGCACGGCATCCCCGACGTCACCGTCGTCACCGTCCTCGCCCCCGCCTGGTCCACCGACGACATCAGCGAGGAAGGCCGCCGCAAACTCACCGAGTTCGGCATCGCCCCGCCCCGCCCCCAGGGCCCGGCCGGCGGACCCGTCGCCCTCACCCTGGCCATCCGCTGCCCCCACTGCGGCTCCACCGACACCGAACTCCTCAGCCGCTTCTCCTCCACCGCCTGCAAGGCCCTGCGCCGCTGCGCCGCCTGCCGCGAACCCTTCGACCACTTCAAGGAGCTGTAGATGTTCCATCCGCTCCCGGTGAGCCGGGTCGAGCGGCTCACCGACGACTCCGTGGCCGTCACCTTCGCGGTCCCCGACGCCCTCCACGAGACCTTCCGGCACCGCCCCGGCCAGCACCTCGCCCTGCGCCGCACCGACGAGTCCGGCCAGGAGATCCGCCGCACCTACTCGATCTGCTCCCCCGCCGCCCCGGCCGGCGAGCGGCCCGAACTCCGCGTCGGCATCCGCCTCGTCGACGGCGGCGCCTTCTCCACCTGGGCCCTCAAGGAACTCACCCCCGGCCACACCGTCGACGTCATGGCCCCCACCGGCCGGTTCGTCCTCGACCCACGCCCCGGCCACTTCGCCGCCGTCGCCGGCGGCAGCGGCATCACCCCGGTGCTCTCCATGGCCGCCACCCTCCTCGACCGCGAACCAGAGGCCCGGTTCTGCCTGATCCGCAGCGACCGCACCGCCGCCTCCACCATGTTCCTCGACGAGGTCGCCGACCTGAAGGACCGTCACCCCGACCGGTTCCAGCTCGTCACCGTCCTCTCCCGCGAGGAGCAGCAGGCCGGACTCCCCTCCGGCCGCCTCGACGAGGACCGGCTCACCGCCCTCCTGCCCGCCCTCCTCCCGGTCGGCGCCATCGACGGCTGGTTCCTCTGCGGCCCCTACGGCCTCGTCCAGGGCGCCGAGCGGGCCCTGCGCGGACTCGGCGTCGACCGCACCCGCGTCCACCAGGAGATCTTCCACGTCGACGACGGCTCGGGCCCCGCGCCCGTCCCCACCGCCGACACCCCCGCCCACGCCACCCTCACGGCCACCCTGCACGGCCGCTCCGGCACCTGGCCCGTGGAGCGCGGCGAAAGCCTCCTCGACACGGTCCTGCGCGCCCGCTCCGACGCCCCCTACGCCTGCAAGGGCGGGGTCTGCGGCACCTGCCGCGCCTTCGTCGTCGGCGGCGAGGTCCGCATGGACCGCAACTTCGCCCTCGAACCGGAGGAGACCGACGCCGGCTACGTCCTGGCCTGCCAGTCCCACCCGGCCACCCCCGACGTGGAGCTGGACTTCGACCGCTGAGCCCATTCCCTTCCGCTAGAACCTGTTCTATCTTGACGGCCCGTCAGAAAAGTGCTGCCTGACGGGCCGCCGGAACAGCAACGGAAGGACAGGGTCATGGACTTCACGTTCACCGAGGAACAGCAGGCGGCCGCGGAGACGGCCCGTACCGTCTTCGCCGACGTCGCACCCGACGCCGTACCCAGCCCCGCCCTCACCCCCACCGCCGTCGCCGACGACCTCGACCGCCCCCTCTGGCAGCGCCTCGCCGCCACCGACCTCCTCGGGCTCCTCGTCGCCCCCGAACACGGCGGCACCGGCCTCGACCCCGTCGCCCTCTGCCTCGTCCTGCGCGAGTCCGCCCGCGTCCTGGCCCGCGTCCCCCTCCTGGAGACCACCGCCGTCACCCACGTCGTCCAGCGGCACGCCCCGGCCGACACCGCCGCCGCGCTCCTCCCCGAGGTCACCGCCGGACGACTCGTCCTCACCGCCGCCGCCCACGGCACCACCGGCCACGAACCCGCCGAGCGCGCCGTCACCGCACGCCACGACGGCACCCACTGGATCCTCGACGGCACCACCGACCACGTCCCGTGGGCCTACCACGCCGACCTGACCGCCGTCCCCGCCCACACCGCCGACGGCCGCACCGTCCTCGCGCTGATCCCCCGCGACCACCCGGGACTCACCCTCGACGCCCAGTACGGCACCCACGGCGAACGCCTCGCCCGGCTACGCCTCGACGGCGCCCGCCTCCCCGCCGACCGGGTCCTCGACTCCGCCGACGCCTGGCCCGCCCTCCGCGCCCTGCTCACCACCGGGACCTGCGCGCTCGCCCTCGGCCTCGGCGAGCAGGTCCTCACCATGACGAGCCAGTACACCGGCAAGCGGGAACAGTTCGGCCATCCCGTCGCCACGTTCCAGGCCGTCGCCGTCCAGACCGCCGACCGCTACATCGACCTCCGCGCGATGGAGGCCACCCTGTGGCAGGCAGCCTGGCGCGTCACCACCGGCGCCGACGCGGCACTGCCCGCCGAGGCGGACCTCGCCGTCGCCAAGATCTGGGCCGCGGAAGGCGTCCGCCGGGTCGTCCAGACCGCCCAGCACCTGCACGGCGGCTTCGGCGCCGACACCGACTACCCGCTGCACCGCTACCACGCCTGGGCGAAGTACCTCGAACTCTCCCTCGGCCCGGCCGCCGCCCACGAGGAGACCCTGGGCGACCTCATCGCCACCCACCCCCTCGACTGACCGCGCCACCACGCCGCCACCACGCCGCCGTCACACCGACGACCCACCGACGGCACGGCTCAGGCGACGAAACCGGGCCCGCTGTCCGACACCACGGGACGCCCGGCGCCCTCCCAGGCCACCATCCCGCCGTCCACGTTCACCGCGTCGTAACCCTGCTGCACCAGGTACTGCGTCACCTGCGCCGACCGGCCGCCCACCCGGCACATCACATAGGCGCGGCCGTGCTCGGCGAGCTGCTCACCGACCTCGGCGAACCGCGCCACGAAGTCGCTCATCGGCACGTGCAGCGCACCCTCGACCCGGCCGGCCGCCCACTCGTCGTCCTCCCGCACGTCCAGCACCAGGGCATCGGCGGGCACGGACGCGGCGGGCACCGACGGCAGCGGGGCGAAACTCATGGCACTGACCTTCTCTCGTGTACGGCGGAACCGCCTCGACCTCGGAAAACCTACTGCACCAGCGTGGCCAGCTCGGCCTCACGCTCGGACACCTGACCGCGCAGCTGCTCGGCGATCTCCTCGAGCAGCCGGTCCGGGTCCTCCGGCGCCAGCCGCAGCATCGACCCGATCGCGCTGTCCTCCAGCTCCCGCGCCAGCGCCGACAGCAGGTCCTTGCGCTGCGCCAGCCACTCCAGCCGCGCGTACAGCTCCTCGCTCTCGCTCAGCCGCTCCTCGGCCGGCACCGGACCGGCCTCCCACTCGTCGGCGAGCTCCCGCAGCAACCCCTCGTCGCCGCGCGCGTAGGCGGCGTTCACCCGGGTGATGAACTCCTCCCGACGCTTCCGCTCGTCGTCCTCACGGGCCAGATCGGGATGTGCCTTGCGGGCCAGCTCACGGTAGAGCCGGCGCACCTCCTCGCTGGGCCGCACCCGCTGCGGCGGCTGCACCGGCCGCTCGGTCAGCATCGCGGCCGCCTCGGGGGAGAGCCCGTCGGAGTCGATCCAGTCGTCGAAGAGCACCTCGACCCCCGGCAGCGGCAGCACCGCCGCCCGCGCCTCCCGCGCCAGCCGCAGATCCTCCGGGTCACCGGTCCGCGCCGCCCGCGCCTCCGCGATCGACGCGTCCAGCTCGTCGAGCCGCGCGTACATCGGGCCCAGCTTCTGGTGGTGCAGCCGCGAGAAGTTCTCCACCTCGACCCGGAAGGTCTCCACCGCGATCTCGAACTCGATCAACGCCTGCTCGGCCACCCGAACAGCCCGCTCCAACCGAGCCTCCGGCC
The DNA here is from genome assembly GCF_042741435.1 of Streptomyces sp. NPDC058955. NCBI lineage: Bacteria > Bacillati > Actinomycetota > Actinomycetes > Kitasatosporales > Streptomycetaceae > Streptomyces > Streptomyces sp. NPDC058955. The sequence continues at coordinate 27,741 of NZ_JBHYKM010000004.1, forward strand.
GCTCCCCACCAGCCCCCGCCGCAGCGCCGGCCCCCGGCTCGGCGTTCGCCCCGGCGTTCGCGTCCGACTCGGGGTTCGCCCCGGCGTCCGTCTCGGGCTCGGGGTTCGCCTCCGGGTCCGGCGTCTGCTGCGGACCCGGGTTCGGCTCCGGCTCCTGGCCCTGACCCGGCTCCTGGCCCCGGCCCTGGTGCTCGCCCTGGTCCTCGCTCACGTTCACGCCCGCCCACGTCCTCGTTCCGGCCCGACCCCTCAAGCGTAGGTCCTCACAAGGGGGCCCCTCCCCCCTCCCTCCCCCTCCCTCCCCTCCCCCTCGTTCACTTCTCAGCTCTCAGCGGTCCGGCTCGGCCGCCCCGCTCACACGCCCAGCTCAGCCGCCATGCGCCCGGTGCGGATCGCCGTGAGCAGGTCGGCGTGGTCCTCGGTGGTGCGGTCGGCGTAGGTGACCGCGAAGGCGGCTACGGCCTCGTCGAACTCCTCGTTCTTGCCGCAGTAGCCGGCTATCAGGCGCGGGTCTGCGCTGTGGGCGTGGGCGCGGGCGAGGAGCGCGCCGGTCATGCGGCCGTAGTCGTCGACCTGGTCGGCGGTGAGCGCGGCGGGGTCGACGCTGCCCTTGCGGTTGCGGAACTGGCGCACCTGGAAGGGGCGCCCGTCGACCGTGGTCCAGCCGAGCAGGATGTCGCTGACGACCTGCATGCGCTTCTGTCCGAGGACGACGCGGCGGCCCTCGTGGCCGGGGTCGGGGACGGCGAACCCGGCGGCGGGCAGGTGGGGCAGGAGCACGGACGGCCGGGCCTCCTTCACCTGGAGGACGAGCGGTTCGCCGCGGTGGTCGAGGAGCAGGACGACGTAGGAGCGGGTGCCGACGCTGCCGGTGCCGACGACCCGGAAGGCGACGTCGTGGACGGCGTACCGGGCGAGGAGCGGGCGGCGGTCCTCGGAGACGGTCTCCAGGTAGTCGCCGAGGGCGGCGGTGACGGCGGCGGCCTCGGCGTCGGGCACGCGGCGCAGGACGGGGGGCGCGTCGACGAAGCGGCGTCCGCCGCCGTCGGTCTCGGCGACGGTCTCGGTGGAGCGGGCGGCGAACCGGGCGCTGGTGTTGTTGCGGGCCTTGGCGGAGACCCGTTCCAGGGTGCCGAGGAGGTCGCGGGCGTCGGTGTGGGAGACGAGCTCCTCGTCGGGTATCGCGTTCCAGGCGTCGTGGGCGGGGAGCCGGGCGAGGAGGCGCATGGTGCGCCGGTAGGCGCCGACGGTGTCGAAGGCGGCGGCCCGGCAGGTGTCCTCGTCCGCGCCGACCACCCGGCCGGCGAGGACGAGGGAGGTGGCGAGCCGCTTGAGGTCCCATTCCCAGGGGCCGACGACGGTCTCGTCGAAGTCGTTGAGGTCCATCACGAGCCGGCCGCGGGCGTCGCCGTAGAGGCCGAAGTTGGCGGCGTGGGCGTCGCCGCACAGCTGGGCGGCGACGCCGGTGACGGGGGTGCCGACGAGGTCGTGGGCCATGAGGCCGGCGGCACCGCGCAGGAACGCGAAGGGGTTGGCGGCCATGCGGCCGACGCGGATGGGGGTGAGTTCGGGGACGCGGCCGCGGCTGGACTCCTCGACGGCGCGGACGGCGTCGGGGCGCCCGGCGGGGAGGGTGAGCCGTGCGTGGGAGGAGCGGGGGACGGTGGTCCGCAGTTGCTTGCCGAGCGCCCTGGGGGAGTGCTCCGTGGTGCCGCCGCGCCGTGCGAATCCGGGCACGTGCGGGATGCGCTCCCCGCCTGTTTCTCCACGCTGTCCTGGCACGACGGCCTGGATCTCGTCCATGGGACGACCTCCCCCGATGACTGGTCCGAAAGGTTCCGATGACTTCCGGGCCTGACGGTACAGCCGCTCTTGATCGGCCGTCTCCCCCTGTGGACAACGGCCTGTGGAAAACCACCGGCCCCCTGGTCGGACGCCCCGGAGGACCGAGAGGACCCAGACGACCCAGACGACCCAGACGCGAGTCAGACGCGAGTCAGACGACTCAGACGGCCACGGCCTCCTCCATCTCCTCCTCGGCCTTCTCCGCCTCGGCCGCCTTCTCGGCCTCCTTCTCGACTTCCTTCCCGCCCTGGCTCGCCGCGGCGACGGCCACCACGTTCCGCCGCGCCTCGGTGCGACCGGCGAGGGTGACGAGGACGGCTCCGGCGAGGAACCAGAGGGCGAGGACGAGGACGTTGCCGCCGAGGGCGTGGCCGTCGAAGTAGACGTGGCCGCGGATGCCTTCGACGAGGCCGGCGCCGTTCCAGAAGGCGTGCAGGGAGCCGAAGAAGCCGGGCTGGAGCTCGGGCCGGTAGATGCCGCCGGAGCTCGTGAAGTTGAGCATGACGAAGAGGACCATCACGCCGAGCGTGGTCCAGCGGCGGAGGTAGGTGTGGAGGCCGATGCCGATGAGGAGGATGCCGGCGGCGTAGAGCCAGGAGAGGGCCCAGACGCCGGCGAGGCCGTGGTCGACGAGGTGGAAGACGGGGCCGGCGAAGAGCGTGCCGATGAGGCTGACGACGAGGGAGGTGCCTGCGGCGAGGAGGGCACGGATCCGCATGGGGAGGGCGGCTCCGGCGGCTCCGATGACGGCGACGGAGGCGTACGCGCCGATGCTCACGGCGACGAGGAGGAAGAAGACTCCCTGGCCGGTGGGGTCGCCGGAGGCGGTGGGGGCGAGGTCGGTGACCTTGAGGGGTGAGTCCTGCCCGGCGGCGACCTGGGTGAAGACCTTCTCGACGGCCATGGCGCTGGTGTCGGAGGAGGCGGAGGCGACGAGGAGTTCGGGGTGGTCGCCGGGGATGTAGGCGCCGTAGCTGTCCTGCCGGAGGAGGGCGGTGGCGGCGGTGGCCCGGTCGGGGACGGTACGGACGTCGAGGGCGCCGTCGCCCTTGTCCTGGAGGGTCTGGGCGAGGACCTGGGCGGAGGGGCCGGAGCCGACGATGTCGACGCGGAGGTCGTGGGGCTGGGGGGCGTGGAAGGCGCCGAGGTAGGCGAGGCCCATGCCGAGGCACATCAGGAGGGGGGTGAGGAGGTGCCCGAGGACGTGCCGCAGGGCGCCGGCGGTGGGGTGGGGTCCTGTGGACACCGTGACCTCCGAAGCTTTGGTTGGCTTTTACAACTAAAGAACCGTTGTACTATACAACTGAAATCCCGTACGGGGCGAGCGCGGCAAGGGAGCCCATATGTCCGACGTCGGCGACGAGGTGCCGCGCGAGGCGTCCGTGGACGTCATCCAGCGCGAGCTGACGGCGTTCGCGCGCCGGGCCCGCGCCGCCGCGGCCCGGGTCCACCCGGAGATCCCGCTCGTCTCGTACACGCTCCTCGCCCACATCGAGGACCGGCGCGGCTGTCGCGCCACGGACCTCGCGGCGCACTATCTGCTGGACAAGTCGACGGTCAGCCGCCAGCTGGCGGGCCTGGAGAAGATGGGCCTGGTGGAGCGCCGGCCCGCCCCGGACGACCACCGGGTGCAGGTGCTGCACCCGACGGAGGCCGGTCTCGCGGTGCTCGCCACCGCCCAGGCCAACCGTCACGCCGCCTATCAGGAGCGCCTGAAGGACTGGTCCGCCGAGGACCTGGCCCGGTTCGCCGGCTACCTCCTCCGCTACAACGCCGCAGGCACCGCCGGCCTCCCCGACGCCTCCTGAGCCCGACGCCTCCCGAGCCCGACGCCCCCTGAGCCTGCCCCTCCCGAGCCCGACGCTCCCGGGCCACACGCTCCCGGCCTCCCGAAGAGGCCGGCGACCGCCCCCGCCCCGCTACAGCCCCGCGTCGCGGGCGAGGAGCGCCGCCTGGACGCGGTTCTCGCACTGGAGCTTGGCGAGGATCCTGCTGACGTACGCCTTCACGGTGGCCTCGCTCATGTGCAGCCGACGGCCCGCGTCGGCGTTGGACAGGCCCTCGCCGAGGAGCGCGAGGACCTCCCGCTCCTTCTCGCCGAGCGCGGCGACCCGCCCGCGGGCTTCTTTGGCGCGGGCGGTCTCGCGGCCGGAGGCGAGCCGTTCGACGACGTGCCGGGTCGCCGCGGGCGAGAGATAGGCGTCGCCGGCGGCGGTGGCCCGTACGGCGCCGATCAGTTCGGCGGGGGCGGTGTCCTTCAGCAGGAAGCCCGCGCTGCCGTGCTCCAGCGCCCGCAGCACGTTCTCGCGCTCGCCGAAGGTGGTCAGGACGATCACCCGCGCCCCCGGGGCGGCCCTTCGCAGCTCGGGGAGGGCGGAGAGCCCGTCGAGGACCGGCATCTGGATGTCGAGCAGCACGACGTCGGCGGCGTGCGCGCGGGCCGCGTCGACGGCCTCGCGCCCGTTCGCGGCCTCGGCGACCACGTGGATGTCCGGATCGGAGTTGAGGATCATCCGGATCCCCGCCCTGATCAGCGGCTCGTCGTCGGCCACCACGACCTTGACGGCCCGCCCGGACCGTCCCGCCCGCCCTGACAGCACTGCGCCTCCCCCAACCCTCCGGTACGGGCCGGCCGTGACGCTACGGCCGCACCTCGTACGCCTTCTTCTCGATCAGCTTGCCGTCCTTGAAGCAGAACCGGAAAACGGGCTCCGTGTCGAAGTCGTCGCTCATCTCCGTGGAGAGGAAGGCGAGGCAGGCGGCGCCCTTGGGCTCGGGCGGCGCGCCCTCGCCCGCGGTGGCCATGGTCGCGAGGGAGTCGCCGTCGGGCAGCATGGGCCGGACGTCCTTCTCGGCCATGCCGACCTCGATGGACTCGTACTTCGCGGGCTCGACCATCGCGTCCTGGACCGATCCGACGAAGTAGTAGAGGCCGAAGCCGGCGGCGACGACGAGGACGACGAGCGCCGCGAAGGCGATGCCGCAGCCGAGTGCGATCGATCCCCCGGTGCTGCGGGTCTTCCCTCCGTGCAGTGCCATCGCCAACTCCCGTTCCGTGAAGCTCCAGTCGGGCTCTCCGACCGGTACGGGACGAGCTTCTCGGCCGAAGGGCTTCGTCGACTGCTGCCGGAAGTCGTCGGCCGCATCGACCAAAGGCGCCGATTCGCCGGTCGGAGCGGAGCCGTACGGCAGCATTCCGGCGACCCGGAAGCCTCCGCCGTCGGCGGGTCCGGCGTGGCACATGCCGCCGACGAGCCGGGCCCGTTCCTCGAGTCCGGCCAGCCCCTGGCCGCCGCTGACGACGCCCTCCGCGGGCCCGGCGGGCGGCTCCTCGTTGAAGATCTCGACGACGAAGGTGTCGGGCTCGTAGCGCAGTTCGACGCTGATGGCGGCGCCGGGGGCGTACTTGTAGGCGTTGGTGAGCGCTTCCTGCGCCATGCGGTACGCGGCGTGGTCGGCGGCCGGCTCCAGGGGCCGCTCGTCGCCGATCCGCCGCAGGGTCACGTGGGTCCCGGCGGCGCGCGCGGAGGCGACGAGCCCTTCGATGCCGGCGATCCCGCGGGCGGCCCGGCCGCTCTCGTCGCCGGTGCCGACGGGTCCGGTGTCGGGGTCGGCGGCCTCGGTGCCGTCGCGGAGTATGCCGACGACCTCCCGCAGTTCGTGCATGGCGGTCACGGACGCGTTCCGGAGCACGCCGACGACCTCGCGCTGCCGCTCGGTCAGCTCGCGGTCGACCTCCAGCGCGCCCGTGTGGACGGCGATCAGGGCGAGTTGGTGGCCGAGGCTGTCGTGCATGTCCTGGGCGATGCGCTGCCGCTCCCGCAGCCGGGCGTTCCGCCCGATCATCGCCCGCTCGCGCACCAGCCGCACGTTGCGCTCCTGGAGGGCGTGCAGGAGGGTGCGGCGCTGGGCCCAGTAGCGGTGGGCGAGGCCGGGGGCGAGGGTGGTGCCCAGGTAGTAGAGGGTCGCCATGAAGGCGACGGTGAGCATCCGCTGCTGGTCCCAGGCGACGAGCAGGGTGGCGGCGACGTTGAGGACGTAGGCGCCGATGAACGCGTTCAGGGCCCGGCCGACGCCGACGATGTGGCCGCCGGCGGACCAGCCGAGGACGAGCAGCAGCGGGCCGAGTCCGGCGACGACGGGGCTGAGCGCGGCGGTGACGACGAGCACGGTGGCGGGGAACCGGCGGCGCAGCAGCGACAACACGGCCGAGGCGGCGGCGACGGCGGCGAGCTGCCATCCCTCGCCGCCGAGCAGTTCCTCCGTGCCGGCGGCGAGCAGCGCCACGACGGCGGTGAGCGCCGACTCGCCGACCGTCCTGCGCCGCGACCATTCCCCCGCGGGCGCGAGCCATCTCCACGCGGCGGCCGCCTTCGCTCCGATCCCCCGCCCGACCGCCGTCGGTGCCGTTCCCCCACTCGTCGCTTCCACGCTCGCACCCTAGGCAGCGCCAGGCCCTCGGGGCGTCCCTCTTTCGTCGCGACCCGGAACGACGAAAGGCGATGGGCGATGGGTCGGGTGGGAAGCGGGGAGTGGGATGCGTCACGTGTCCGGACAACGCGGAAGCCCCCCGCGCGCGGGGCGGGCCCTCGGGGGCCGGGGGGGGGCGGGCGGGGCGTTCGAACCCCCCCCGCCGGCGCCCCCCGCCCCCCCGACGGGCGTGGGGCGTGGGGTGGGGGGGGACGCGGGGAGTGGGATGCCTCACGGGTCCGCACCCCCGGCCCCCCCCGTAGGTCTGGGACCTACGGGGCTTCCGTCTGGTGCGCGAGGGGGGAGTTGAACCCCCACGCCCTTGCGGGCACTGGAACCTGAATCCAGCGCGTCTGCCTATTCCGCCACCCGCGCATTGGGTGGTCTCCCGGTCTCTCACCTTTCGGTGGGAGCGCCTGGCGACATCTGAAGATTAGCACGTCGCGGACGGTGGATTCACATCCGTTGTTTCGGCCCCCCGCGCGCAGAACAGACGAGAGGGAGAGGCAGGGGGAGAGGGAGAGGGAGAGGGGACGTCGATGCGGACGGCAGGACGACCGACCGCTCGTCTCCCGTCCGAAGTCCTCCCCCGAAGTCCTCGACCGAAGTCCTCGATCGAATCCCTCCACGGCCGACCCCTTCCGCAGCCGCCCCCTAAGCCGACCCCGAGACCGATCCGGGACCGACCAGGGAGAACCCCCGGAGTCGCCGGCCGCACCGCAGGGGAGAAGTAAGGAGAAGAAGGAGAGAAGGGACACAGGGGAGAGAGGGGAGAGATGGGAGAGACAGGGGAGAAGCGGGAGGTTGCGGCGCCGGCGGCACCGCTCGACCCGCTGACTCGCGCACTCCGCCCCTCCTGTCGGACAGCCGCGTGCGGGACACTGTCCACAGGCCCCCTCTACGATCCCTGGGGGGAGGGCCTGTGAGAGGTGACACTCGTCCACAGGGCAGAGAAGGGGAACCAGCCGATTTCCCGACGCGTGGATACGATCAGTAAGCAGTACCAGGACGGCAACGACGGAGGAGGTGCCCCATGGGAGTCCTGAAGCGTTTCGAGCAGCGTCTCGAAGGTCTGGTCAACGGCACCTTCGCCAAGGTGTTCAAGTCCGAGGTCCAGCCGGTCGAGATCGCCGGCGCGCTCCAGCGCGAGTGCGACAACAACGCGCAGATCTGGAACCGCGAGCGGACCGTCGTCCCCAACGACTTCATCGTGGAGCTCAGCGCGCCCGACTACGAGCGTCTGAGCCCCTACTCGGGCCAGCTGGGCGACGAGCTCGCCGGCCTGGTCCGGGACTACGCCAAGCAGCAGCGGTACACCTTCATGGGCCCGATCAAGGTCCACCTGGAGAAGGCCGACGACCTCGACACCGGTCTGTACCGGGTGCGCAGCCGTACGCTCGCGTCGAGCACGTCCCAGCCGCAGCCGCCCGGCGGCCACCAGCCGCCCCACTCGCCTCAGGGGGCGGGCGGCGGCTACGGGTACCCGCAGGGGCCCCCGGCCGGGGCTCCGCCGATGCCGTCCTCGCCGCCGCCCGGCGGCGCGGGTCACCGCCCGGCCGGCGGCGGCCGTCCTCCGGCGGCGGGCGGCGCCCAGGTGCGCCGCTGGATCGAGATCAACGGCAACCGCCACCAGATCTCCCGCCCGACCCTGGTCCTCGGCCGCAGCACCGACGCCGACGTGAGGATCGACGATCCCGGCGTGTCCCGCCGGCACTGCGAGATCCGGACCGGAACGCCCTCGACGATCCAGGATCTCGGATCCACCAACGGCATCGTGGTGGACGGGCAGCACACCACCCGCGCTACGCTCCGCGACGGCTCGCGGATCGTCGTGGGCAGCACCACCATCGTTTACCGGCAAGCCGAAGGGTGAAGCGGGGGCAATGTCAGAGCTGACCCTGACGGTCATGCGGCTGGGTTTCCTGGCCGTTCTGTGGCTGTTCGTCATCGTGGCCGTCCAGGTCATCCGTAGCGACCTGTTCGGTACGCGGGTGACCCAGCGCGGTTCCCGCCGCCAGGAGGCGCGTCCCCAGCAGGGCGGGCGCCAGGCCGCCGCGCCGCCTCAGCAGCGCGCGCAGCAGCCGCCGGCCGGCGGTGGCCGGTCGCGCCGCGGCGCGCCGACGAAGCTGGTCGTCTCCGAGGGCACCCTCACCGGCACGACCGTGGCCCTCCAGGGGCAGACGATCACCCTGGGCCGGGCGCACGACTCGACGATCGTGCTGGACGACGACTACGCGTCCAGCCGGCACGCCCGGATCTACCCCGACCGGGACGGCCAGTGGATCGTCGAGGACCTCGGGTCCACGAACGGCACGTACCTGGACCGGACCCGCCTCACCACCGCAACGCCGATTCCGCTGGGGGCGCCGATCCGCATCGGCAAGACCGTCATCGAGCTGCGGAAGTAGTACGACAATGAGCGAGCTGACCGGAGCGACCGGAGGGTGGGCAGTGTGGGTCGAGACCGGCTGTACCCCGATGCAGCGGCGACAGGGCAGGTGGGCATGAGTCTCTCCCTGCGATTCGCCGCGGGCTCGCACAAGGGCATGATCCGCGAGGGCAACGAGGACTCCGGCTATGCCGGTCCCCGGCTGCTCGCGATCGCCGACGGCATGGGCGGCCAGGCCGCCGGCGAGGTCGCCTCCTCCGAGGTGATCTCGACGCTCGTCACGCTCGACGACGACATCCCCGGCTCCGACATCCTCACCTCGCTCGGTACGGCGGTGCAGCGCGCCAACGACCAGCTCCGGATGATGGTCGAGGAGGACCCGCAGCTGGAGGGCATGGGCACCACGCTCACCGCCCTGCTGTGGACCGGGCAGCGGCTCGGCCTCGTGCACGTCGGCGACTCGCGCGCGTACCTGCTGCGCGACGGCGTCCTCACCCAGATCACCCAGGACCACACCTGGGTCCAGCGGCTCGTCGACGAGGGCCGGATCACCGAGGAGGAGGCCACCACCCACCCCCAGCGCTCGCTCCTCATGCGCGCGCTCGGCAGCGGCGACCACGTCGAGCCCGACCTCTCCATCCGTGAGGTCCGCGCCGGCGACCGGTACCTGATCTGCTCCGACGGCCTGTCTGGCGTGGTGTCCCACCAGACGCTGGAGGACACCCTCGCCAGCTACCAGGGCCCGCAGGAGACCGTGCAGGAGCTGATCCAGCTCGCGCTGCGCGGCGGCGGCCCCGACAACATCACGGTGATCGTCGCCGACGTCCTCGACGTCGACGGCGGCGACACCCTCGCCGGCCACCTCAGCGACACCCCGGTCGTCGTCGGCGCGGTCGCCGAGAACCAGCAGCAGCTGAACGACGGCGGCGCCATGCAGACCCCGGCCGGCCGCGCCTCCGGGCTCGGCCGCCCCGCCCACCACCAGCCCCCCGCCGGCGGCTTCGGCCCGCCCGGCAGCGGCGACGACCACGGCTACGGCTCGATGCCGCCGCACGGCGCCTTCGACGCGTACACGGACGACGACTTCGTCAAGCCGCGGAAGCGGCGGCGGTGGATCGGCCGCACCGTGATCCTCGTCCTCGCGCTCGGCGTCCTCGCCGGCGGCGCGTACGGCGGCTGGCGCTGGACCCAGACCCAGTACTACGTGGGCTCCAACGCCGAGCACGTGGCGCTGTACCGGGGCATCAGCCAGGACCTCGCCTGGGTGAAGCTCTCGGAGGTCGAGAAGGACCACCCCGAGATCGAACTCAAGTACCTCCCCGCCTACCAGCGGAAGCAGGTCGAGGACACCATCGCGGGCGGCAGCCTCGCCAAGGCCCAGACGAAGATCTCCGAGCTGGCGGTCCAGGCATCGGCCTGCAAGAAGACCGAAGAGCGCCGCGTGGCCAAGGAGAAGGCCGACAAGGAGAAGGCCGCCGAGGCGGCCGAGAAGCCGGCCGACGGCGCCGACGCCAAGCCCGAATCCAAGCCCACCACAGCCGCTCCGACCCCGGGTCCCACCCTCACCTCGGAGGAGCAGAAGCTGGCCTCGAACTGCGGCAAGCAGTAAGCACCCGTAGGGGGCCTGTCACCACCATGAGCGTTGTCACCAACACGACCACCATCGGCGCGATCGAGGCGCCGAGCCGCCGCAACACGGAACTGGCGCTCCTCGGCTTCGCCGTCGCCATCCCGGTGTTCGCGTACCTCAACGTCGGGCTCGCGCTGGACGGCGAAGTCCCGGCCGGCATGCTCGGGTACGGGCTCGGCCTGGCGCTCCTCGCGACCGTCGCCCACCTCGTGGTGCGCAAGTGGGCCCCGTACGCGGACCCGCTGCTGCTGCCGCTGGCGACCCTGCTCAACGGCATGGGCCTGGTGCTGATCTGGCGTCTCGACCAGTCGCCGCGGCTGATCCAGCTGGCCAAGCTCCAGTACGGCGCCTTCAGCCCGTCCGCGCCGAACCAGATGATGTACTCCGCGATCGGCATCGCCATGTTCGTGGGCGTGCTGCTGATCCTGAAGGACCACCGGGTCCTGCAGCGCTACACGTACATCTCCATGGTGGTGGCCCTGATCCTCCTGCTGCTGCCGCTCGTTCCGGGGCTCGGTACCGACAGCTTCGGCGCCAAGATCTGGATCCGCATCGGCGGCTTCTCCATCCAGCCCGGTGAGTTCGCCAAGCTCGTCCTGGCCGTGTTCTTCTCCGGCTACCTGATGGTGAAGCGGGACGCGCTGGCCCTGGCCAGCCGCCGCTTCATGGGGCTCTACCTGCCCCGCGGCCGCGACCTCGGCCCGATCCTGACGATCTGGGCGGTCAGCCTCCTCATCCTGGTCTTCGAGAACGACCTCGGTACCTCGCTGCTGTTCTTCGGCATGTTCGTGATCATGCTGTACGTGGCCACCGAGCGGACCAGCTGGATCGTCATGGGTCTGCTGATGGCCGTCGCCGGCGCGGTGGCCGTCGGCTCCACGGCGAGCCACGTGCAGTCGCGTGTGGCGGCCTGGCTCGACCCCTTCGAGTGCCTCAAGACGGCCGAGCCCGGCTCGAACATGGCGTACGCCTGTGACCAGATGACCCAGGTCCTGATGTCGTTCGGTTCCGGCGGCATCCTCGGCACCGGCCTCGGCCAGGGCAACTCCGACCTCATCCAGTTCGCCGCCAACTCCGACTTCATCTTCGCCACCGTCGGCGAGGAGCTCGGCCTGGCCGGCGTCATGGTCTTCCTGCTGCTGTACGGCCTGATCATCGAGCGCGGCATCCGCACCGCCCTCGCCGCCCGCGACCCCTTCGGCAAGCTGCTGGCGATGGGCCTCTCCGGCGCGTTCGCGCTGCAGATCTTCGTCGTCGCCGGCGGTGTGATGGGCCTCATCCCGCTCACCGGCATGACGATGCCGTTCCTCGCGTACGGCGGTTCGTCCGTGATCGCCAACTGGGCCCTGATCGGCATCCTGATCCGGATCAGCGACACCGCGCGCCGCCCCGCGCCCGCCCCCGCCCCGAACCCCGACGCCGAGATGACCCAGGTGGTCCGTCCGTGAACAAGCCGCTGCGCCGGGTCGCGATCTTCTGCGGCCTGCTCGTCCTCGCCCTGCTCCTGCGCGACAACTGGCTCCAGTTCGTCCGCGCCGACGAGCTGAACGCGCACCCGAAGAACACGCGCGTCCGCATCGAGCGGTACGCCAACGAGCGCGGCAACATCATCGTCGACGGCAAGCCGATCACCGGCTCCGTCGACTCCGGCGGCAACTACTACAAGTACAAGCGGACCTATGTGAACGGCCCCATGTGGGCCCCGGTCACCGGGTACGCCTCGCAGGTGTACGACGCCAACTTCATCGAGAAGATCGAGGACGGCATCCTCACCGGCAACGACGACCGGCTGTTCTTCGACCGCACCCTGTCGATGTTCACCGGTGAGAAGAAGAGGGGCGGCGACGTCGTCACCACCCTCAACGGCGCCGCGCAGAAGGCCGCCTTCGAGGGCCTGGGGAAGAACACCGGCGCCGTCGTCGCGATCGAGCCGTCGACCGGCAAGATCCTGGCGCTCGCGTCGACTCCGTCGTACGACCCCTCCACGATCGCCGGCAGCGACGACGAGAAGGCGTGGGTGGCGCTGACCGAGTCCAAGGCCAAGCCGATGCAGAACCGCGCGCTGCGCGAGATCTACCCGCCCGGCTCGGTCTTCAAGGTCGTGACCGCGGCCGCCGCCCTGGAGGCCGGCAAGGTCACGGACATCGACGCGGCGACCGAGACGCCCGAGGGCTGGAAGATCCCGCTCTCCACCGTCCCGATGAAGAACCACTCGGGCGGCTGCGCCAACGCCAGCCTCAACGAGGCGCTGCGGATCTCCTGCAACTCGGTCTTCGCCAAGCTCGGTGACGACGTCGGCGTCGAGAAGATGAACGAGATGGCGGAGAAGTTCGGCTTCAACGCCGAGCAGTTCACCCCCGTCCGGTCCGCCGCCTCGGTCTACGACAAGAAGGCCGACCGCGGTGGCAACGCGCTCTCCTCGATCGGCCAGTTCAACACCGCGACCACCCCGCTCCAGATGGCGATGGTCACGGCGGCGATCGCGAACGACGGCAAGCTGATGAAGCCGTACATGATCGACCAGCTGCGGGCGCCGAACCTGGACGTCATCAAGCAGAACGAGCCGGAGGAGCTGAGCCAGCCGGTCTCCCCGGAGAACGCGCAGAAGCTCCAGGCGATGATGGAGAACGTCGTCGCCAAGGGCACCGGCGGCAAGGCCGACCTCAACATGGACGGCGTGCGGGTCGGCGGCAAGACCGGTACCGCGCAGCACGGCGAGAAGAACGCCAAGCGCCCGTACGCGTGGTTCATCTCGTACGCCAAGACCGACCAGGGTTCCCCCGTCGCGGTCGCCGTGATCGTCGAGGACGCCAAGGGCCTCGGCCGTGAGGACATCAGCGGTGGCGGTCTGGCCGCACCGATCGCGAAGGCGGTCATGAAGGCGGTTCTGAAGAGCCGCGGCTGATCTTGCGAAGGGCCGGTGCCCGCCAGGTACCGGTCAGGTATCAGCTGCCCTCCGCGGGCGGTACCGCTCTTCGGGGCCGGTAGCGTATGCGCGGACAGCACACACCGCCGGACCACCCAAGGGTGCGGTCGGGACAGACGGAGAGGGCTGGATTAGCTATGGAAGAGCCGCGTCGCCTCGGCGGCCGGTACGAGCTGGGCTCGGTGCTCGGCCGTGGTGGCATGGCCGAGGTGTACCTCGCCCAGGACACCCGGCTCGGCCGCACCGTCGCCGTGAAGACGCTGCGGGCCGACCTGGCCCGTGACCCGTCCTTCCAGGCCCGGTTCCGCCGTGAGGCACAGTCCGCCGCCTCCCTGAACCACCCGGCGATCGTCGCGGTCTACGACACCGGCGAGGACTACGTCGACGGGGTCTCCATCCCGTACATCGTGATGGAGTACGTCGACGGCTCGACCCTCCGCGAGCTGCTGCACTCCGGCCGCAAGCTGCTGCCGGAGCGGACGCTGGAGATGACCGTCGGCATCCTGCAGGCGCTGGAGTACTCGCACCGCGCCGGCATCGTGCACCGCGACATCAAGCCCGCGAACGTGATGCTGACCCGCACCGGCCAGGTCAAGGTCATGGACTTCGGCATCGCACGCGCCATGGGCGACGCGGGCATGACCATGACGCAGACCGCCGCGGTCATCGGCACCGCCCAGTACCTCTCCCCGGAGCAGGCCAAGGGCGAGCAGGTCGACGCCCGTTCCGACCTGTACTCCACGGGCTGCCTGCTCTACGAACTGCTCACCGTCCGGCCGCCGTTCATCGGCGACTCCCCCGTGGCCGTCGCCTACCAGCACGTCCGGGAAGAGCCGCAGCCGCCGAGCAACTTCGACGCCGAGATCACGCCCGAGATGGACGCCATCGTCCTGAAGGCGCTGGTCAAGGACCCCGACTACCGCTACCAGTCCGCCGACGAGATGCGCGCGGACATCGAGGCGTGCCTCGACGGGCAGCCGGTCGCGGCCGCCGCCGCGATGGGCATGGCGGCCCCGGCGTACAACGGCTACGGCTACCCGCCGGAGGACCAGCCGACCACGGCGCTGCGCCAGGCCGACCCGGTCGGCCAGACCTCGATGATGCCGCCGGTTCCGCCGGACGGCGGGGGCTACGGCGGGTACGACGGTTACGACGACCGCCCGGACCGCCGCCGCGGCGGCCAGAAGAAGTCGAACGCCTCGACGATCCTGCTGGCGCTCTGCGGTGTCCTTGTGCTGGTCGGCGCGATCTTCATCGCCCAGTACCTCATGAACACCAACGACACCCCGCAGCAGACGACGGTGCCGCAGCTCGTCGGCCAGAAGATGGACGAGGCGCAGAAGTCGGCGCTCAACGCCCAGGTGAAGGTGCAGGAGGCGGGCAGCGAGCGCTGCGAGCAGCCCACCGGCGCGATCTGCCGCCAGAACCCGGCCGCCGACGGCGCCAGCAAGATGGACGTCGACGCCACCATCCAGGTGTGGGTCTCCGAGGGCGCGCCGCTCGTGGAGGTCCCGGACGTCCAGGAGCAGTCGGTGGAGCGGGCCCGGGAGACCCTGGAGGGCAAGGGCTTCAAGGTCAAGGTCGAGGAGGAGGAGTCCGAGGAGGACCCCGGCACCGTCCTGCGGCAGAACCCGCAGAACGGCACCAAGGCCGAGAAGAACTCCGAGGTGACCCTCACGGTCGCCAAGCAGAAGCTGACGCAGCTGCCGGACGTCCGGAACCGTGACATCAGCCTGGCGCTGCAGCAGCTGAACGGCCTCGGCTTCACCAAGGTGAAGCAGGAGGAGGTCGACAACGACCAGCCGAAGGGCATGGTCCTGGAGCAGACCCCCGGCGGCCCCAGCAACCAGCCGCTGGACGTCGAGATCACCCTGAAGGTCTCGAAGGGCCCGGCGGTCCCCCAGATCACGATCCCCGCGGACATCGTCGGCAAGACGCTCAAGGAGGTCCGGGACAACCTCCAGGGCCAGGGCGTCACGGTCGTCGTGGTCGGTGTCGACAAGGACGACGCCCGGGTGTTCCAGTCGAACCCGCCCGCGGGCTCCACGGTGAAGCCGGGCGACACGGTCACCCTGGTCACCGTGGACGGCGGCGGCGGTGGCAACCCCGGCGGCGGCGACCAGCAGCCCGGCGACAACAACAACGGTGACGGCGGCGGCTGGTTCGACTAGCCCGCCGCCCCCCGGTCCGCGAGAAGGGGAGAGCCCCGGAGTCCTGGTGAAGGAGTCCGGGGCTCTCCCCTTTCCTGGTCGGTGTCCCTCAGCGGAGTTCGGCCGGCGGGGTGCGGTTCGCGTCGACCTTCTCGGTGCGGGCCAGTTCGCCCCAGACGATGAAGCGGTAGTCCGAGGTGTACATCGGGGTGCAGGTGGTGAGGGTGATGTACCGGCCGGGCTTCGTCTTACCGGACTCCTCGGGGACGGGCTGGAGGACGTCCACGTTGTACTTCGTGGTCTCCGGGAGCGTCTTGTAGACCTTGTAGACGTACCAGGTGTCCTTGGACTCGAAGACGATCGGATCGCCGTTCTTCAACTTGTGGATGTTGTGGAACTTGGCGCCGTGTCCGTCGCGGTGCGCGGCCAGGGTGAAGTTGCCCTCCTTGTCCTGCGGGAGGGCCGACTTGACCGGCTCGGTGTAGTAGCCGGCGACGCCGTTGTTGAGGACGGAGCTCTCGGTGCCGCGCTTCACCAGGATCTCGTCGCCGCCGAAGGCGGGGACGTGCAGGAAGCCGGCGCCGCCCTTGGTGTCGAGGGCGCCGGGGCCCTGGTCGGCCCATTCGCCGCGGACCTGGGCGCCTTCCTTGTCGGCGGCGCGGTCGGCGAGGACGTTCGTCCACCACAGCGAGTAGACGACGAAGAGTCCGAGCACGAGGCCGGCTGTGATGAGGAGTTCGCCGAAGACGCTGATGAGCCCGGCGATCCGGTTGCGCGCGCGTGACACTGGGTCGGCCCTCGTCCCTTCTGGAGGTGTTGGGCTCTCAGCCTACGAGCGCGGCCGGCTTTCCCTTGCTGCGCGGCCGCTCCTCGACCAGCTTTCCCCACACGATCATGCGGTAGGTGCTGGTGAACTCGGGCGTGCAGGTGGTCAGGGTGATGTAGCGGCCGGGCTCGGTGAAGCCGGAGCCCTTGGGGATCGGGTCGATGACGGCGATGTTCGACGGCGGGGTCTGCGGCAGGATGCTCGCCATCTCGTAGGTGTAGTAGGCGTCCTGCGTCTCGACCACGATCGGGTCGCCGGGCTTGAGGCGGTTGATGTAGCGGAACGGTTCGCCGTGGGTGTTGCGGTGGCCGGCGACCGCGAAGTTTCCCTGCTTGTCGGCGGGCATGGCGGTCTTCAGCTTGCCCTCGCCGTAGTGGCCGACCATGCCCTTGTCGAGGACCTTGGGCTTGCTGATGCCCTCGGCGACGGGGACGACGACGTCGAGCTTGGGGATGTACATGATGGCGAAGCCCTCGCCGGGGGCGAAGACGTCCGGCTTGCTCTCGCCCTTCGCCCAGGTGTCCTCGATCCGCTCCTTGGCCTGGTTCGTCTCCTGGCCGGCGAGGACGTTGGTCCACCACAGCTGGTAGGCGACGAAGAGGAGCATGACGACGCCGAGGGTGATGAACAGCTCGCCGACGACCACGCCGACGCTGTCCTTGGCCGCCTTGGCCTCCCGGGCGGCGCGGCGGGCCTCGACCCGGGAGAGGGGGCGCCCGGCGGCGGCCGTCCCGCCGTCGGGGGCGGGGGCCGGTGCGGTGCCCCTGCGGCCCTTCCCGCGGCCCTGCTTGGCGGCGGCCCGGCGCCGCTCGGCCCGTCCCGGCCCGGGAAGGGGCTCCACGGGCCGCGGGGCCTCCTCGGTGACCTGGGGGAGCTCCCGCGTCTCCCCGGCCCCGTACGGCTCGTGTAGGGGCTCGTACGAGGTCTCCCGCGGGGCCTGTGGGGCGTCCGGGGCCTGAGGGGCCTGAGGGGCCTGCGGGGCCTGCGGGGCCTCGTACGCCGGAGCGGGGGCGGGGGCGGGGGCGTCCGGAACCGGGGCCTGTGGCTCGTACGCGTACGGCGTCCGGTCCCCGTACGCGGTCTCGTACGAGGGCTCGGGCTGGTACGGATACGGGTACGGGCCCTGCTGCTCGTAAGGCGGCCGGGGCCCCTGCTCCTCGGGTATCGGCTCGGCTCCTGGCTGCCCGGAGGGCCGGAACCACGGCGAGCCCGTGGTCACGCGACGGCCTTGCCCACCACCGGCGCGAGCCCCTCCGACCGGCCGACCGCTCCCTCGTCTCCGCACTGCTCCAGCCAGTTGGCGAGCATCAGGTGGCCGTGCTCGGTGAGCACCGACTCGGGGTGGAACTGGACGCCTTCGACGGGCAGTTCGCGGTGGCGGAGGCCCATGATGATGCCGTCCTCGGTCCGCGCGGTCACCTCCAGCTCGGCCGGCAGGTCGGCCGGCTCGGCGGCGAGCGAGTGGTAGCGGGTCGCGGTGAACGGCGAGGGGAGGCCGGCGAAGACGCCCTTGCCCTCGTGGAGGACGGGCGAGGTCTTGCCGTGCAGCAGCTCGGGGGCGCGGTCGACGACGCCGCCGTAGGCGACGGCCATCGACTGCATGCCGAGGCAGACGCCGAAGACGGGGACGCCGGTGGCGGCGCAGTGCCGCACCATGTCGATGCAGACGCCGGCCTGCTCGGGGGCGCCGGGGCCGGGCGACAGCAGCACGCCGTCGAAGCCGTCCTGGGCGTGGCTCAGCTCCACCTCGTCGTTGCGGAGCACCTCGCACTCGGCGCCGAGCTGGTACAGGTACTGCACGAGGTTGAAGACGAAGCTGTCGTAGTTGTCGACGACGAGAATTCGCGCGCTCACTGGCCGTCCACCGTCACATCGTTGAACGGAAGCAGAGGCTCCGCCCAGGGGAACACGTACTGGAAGAGCACGTAGACGACCGCGAGGACCAGCACGACCGAGATCAGCGCCTTCACCCAGGCGTTGCCCGGCAGATGCCGCCAGATCCATCCGTACATGACGTCCGACGCCCCTTCCGTTCGTTACGGGCACCAGAGTACGGGGCGCGGGCGCCGTCGTGGGGAAGCTGTCCGAAGCCTGTGGACGACCCGTCTCAGGCGGTCGGCCTGGCGTAGTGGAGGTCGACCGCGCCGGTGTAGCCGGGCAGGGTGACGTCCTTGTGGTCGTCGACCTTCCAGCCGAGGCCGTACGCCTTCACGTAGAGCTGGTAGTTCTGCAGCGCCGGGGAGTCGGCGAGGGCCTTGTCGAGCTTCCCCCGGTCGCCGACCGCGGTGATCTTGTACGGGGGCGAGTAGACGCGACCCTGGAGGATGAGGGTGTTGCCGACGCAGCGGACCGCGCTGGTGGAGATGAGCCGCTGGTCCATGACGCGGATGCCCTGGGCGCCGCCCTCCCAGAGGGCGTTGACGACGGCCTGGAGGTCCTGCTGGTGGATGACCAGGTCGTTGGCCTGCGGCTCGGGGTAGCCGGGGGCGGCCTGGGCGCCGGGCGGGGCGTCGTTGAGGGTGACGGTGAGGCCGGGGCCGGAGATCTCGGTGGTGCCCGCGGAGGTCTCCAGGGCCTTCAGCCGGCGGTCCTCGGCGGCGGTCGAGCCGTCGTCGCGGGCGGCCAGGGAGTCGACCTCGCCGCGCAGGGCGGCGGTGGACTCGTCGAGGCCTGCGTTCTTGTGGCTGCGTTCCTCGATGAGGTCGGAGAGCCTCAGCAGGGAGCCGTCCGTGCGGATGTTGGTGCCCTTGGCGGTGTTGAAGCTGGTGACGAAGAGCAGTCCGGCGAGGGCGAAGACGGCAAGGGTCAGCAGCCGGACGGGGCGCCACCTGGTGGTGCGGCCCGGCCCGGCGAGGGGTTCGCGCGGAGTGCCGGCGGAATTGCTCAACGTACCCTGATCCCCTTCTGCGCCGCGGAACCACTACGCTAACGGACGCCCGGGGGGCGCAGTCGACCTGCTACGTCACATCCCGGCGACAGCCACAGTTCCCTGCGCGGTCACGCAGCGCATCGACAGGAGAGTCCCTCGTGCCGAAGTCACGGATCCGCAAGAAGGCCGACTACACGCCGCCGGCGGCGAAGCAGGCCGCCAACATCAAGCTGACGAACCGCAGCTGGGTCGCTCCGGTGATGCTGGCGCTGTTCGCCATCGGCCTGGTGTGGATCGTGGTCTTCTACGTCACCGACGGTTCGCTTCCGATCGAGTCGATCCGGAACTGGAACATCGTGGTCGGCTTCGGTTTCATCGCCGCCGGGTTCGGTGTCTCCACGCAGTGGAAGTGAGCCCCTTAGCGGCGCGTAGCGGGTCCGCCCGTCCGCCGTCAAGCTCACCCCTGAGTTTATCCACAGCGTTGTGCACAGCACTGGATAACTTACGAAGATCTGTGGATAACTCGCACCGGGTTGACGCCGGTATGACCGCGAGGATCGCCTCAGAACAGACTGAAGCCCCCTGCCTCCCGGGAGAAATCCCAGGTCAGAGGCAGGGGGCTCCGTCACACCCAGGGGCATGGGGAGAACCCACCGCACACTGTGGATAACTCTGGGGAAAGCTCTTCTCCCCAGCTCGTCCACAGCCACCCGCGCTCAGGTGAGCGCCGCGGTCCTGGCCATCACGGCGGCCACGTCGATCAGCAGCAGCAGTCCACAGGCGCCGTACTGCACCGCCCTCCGGTGGGCCCGCGGCGCGTGCAGGAACGCGTACGCCACCAGCGCTCCCCCCACCAGTCCACCGATGTGCGCCTCCCAGGAGATCCCCGGACGGGTGAATGTCATCACCAGGGAGAAGGCGATGAAGAGGACCACCGGCCGCATGTCGTGGCGCAGCCGCCGGTCCAGCATCGCCCACGCGCCGATCAGCCCGTAGACGATCCCCGAGGCCCCCAGCGAGGGCTGGTTCGGTGCGGCGACCGCGTAGGCGAGGACCGAGCCGGACAGGCCGGAGAGCAGGCACAGCAGCGCGTACCGGGACCGGCCCAGCTCGGGCTCGACGATCCCGCCGATCACCCACAGGCCCAGCAGGTTGAAGAGGATGTGCCAGGGCTCCCGGTGCAGGACCGTGGCGGTGAGGAGGCGGTACCACTCGCCGTCCGCGACGCCCACGACCTCGCCGAGCAGCGGGTTGTACGCGTACCCGATCAGCACCAGCTCGTCCACGAACCGGTCGCCGAGGACCAGCACCGGGACGTAGACGGCCACGATGATCCCGATGAGGACCTTGGTGACCAGCCGGTCGTCGGTCCTGACCCGGCCGCCGGCCAGCGTCCTCGGCTGGTTCGCGTCGGCCGCGTGCCCGGTGCCGGAGCCGCTGCGGACGCAGTCGGGGCACTGGAAGCCGACCGAGGCCGAGATCATGCACTGCGGGCAGATGGGCTTCTCGCAGCGGGTGCAGCGGATGCCCGTCTCGGTGCCCGGGTGGCGGTAGCAGGGCTGGAGTCCGGCCTGCGCGTCCATGGGCGGGGTCCCGTCCTTCCCGGTCAGCGCTGCTCGATCACCACGGACTCGACCACCACGTCCTGCAGCGGCCGCTGGGTCTGCGCGTCGGTGGGGACCGCCGCGACGGCGTCCACGACCGCCCGGCTCTTCGGGTCCACGACCTCGCCGAAGATGGTGTGCTTGCGGTTCAGCCAGGTCGCCGGGCCCACCGTGATGAAGAACTGCGAGCCGTTGGTCCCCGGCCCCGCGTTGGCCATCGCCAGCAGGTACGGCCGGTCGAACCACAGCTCGGGGTGGAACTCGTCCGCGAACTCGTATCCGGGGCCACCGGTGCCGGTGCCCAGCGGATCGCCGCCCTGGATCATGAAGTCGCCGATGACGCGGTGGAAGACCGTGCCGTCGTAGAGCGGGTCCGAGGAGACCCGGCCGGTGCCCGGGTGGGTCCACTCGCGCTCGCCCGAGGCGAGCTCGACGAAGTTGCGCACCGTCTTCGGCGCGTGGAACGGCAGCAGGCGCACCTCGATGTCGCCCGCGCTGGTCTTGAGGATCGCGTACGGCATCGCCACGGTCCGCCCCTCCCTGATCGTGCGTCACGCCGCGGAACGGATCGCCTCACGCTCCGGCGGCTCTGGCGAGTCGATCCTCGCATGCCCCGGCCGGCCCGCCCGCATGCCTCGCATGCCCCGGATGCCCGCCCCGCATGCCGGACCTCGCTCCGGCAGGCATGATGCCGAAAAGGATGGAAAGGTGAAAAACCGACATCGCTCGCCACCGAGGAGGAGGAACCCGTGACTCGCATGGACAGCGTGCGCGCCGCTACGGATTCGGCGAAGGAAAGCGTCCTGCACGCCGCGGACGTGGTGGCGCCGTACGCTGGCACGGCCAAGGACCAGGCCGCGCACTATGCGCACGAGGCGCGGGTGCGGATCGCACCCAAGGTGTCGAGCGCCGCTCGTCAGGCGCGCGCGCAGGCCCGTGTGCAGTACGCGGCGCATGTGGCGCCGCACGTGCCGCCGCGGGTCGACGAAGCCGCGCAGCGCGCTGCGGCCCGGACCCGCTCGGTCGCCCATCAGGTGACCGACTACACCGTTCCGCGTGTCGAGCACGCGGTCGCCGCGACCGGTCCCGTCCTGGAGGAGGCCGGGTCGCGTTCCACTGCCGCCTGGGCCGCGCTGCGCGGTCAGGTGACGCCGGACGACGTCCGGAAGATCGTGAGGAAGCATGAGCGCCGGGCCAGGGCCGGGCGTCTGGTCAAGGGGCTCGCCGTGATCGGCGTGCTGGTCGGCGGCGTGATCGTCGCCTGGAAGTGGTGGGACAGGCAGGCCAACCCCGACTGGCTGGTCGAGCCGCCGGCTCCCACGGAGGTGGACGAGGGCTCGGGCATGCCGTCCGCGTCGGAGGTCTACACGGGCGCGGAGGCCGAGGCCGGTACGAGCGTGGTCACGGAGTCCGGGAGCGACGTGGAGGTCGAGACCGGGACCGTGTCCGGGATCGAGGCGGAGACGGAGACCGAGTCCACGGAGCCCGACGAGCGCCGCTGACCTGGAGCCGTTCCGTCCGTTCCGGGCGGGCTGGGGTGCCGGGAGGGAGCTGTGCTCTCCCGGCACCCTAGGCGGCCGTCGCGAGCGCCAGGTCGGCCAGCGCGGCCGGGTCGCCCGCGAGCGGCGTGGCGGGGCGCAGCTGCCGGACGGAGGGCGAGGAGCCGTGCGCCTCGGCGCCGATCCGCTGCTTGATGGTGGGCGGCAGCGAGCCCTGCCGGACGGGCGCCCACGGTTCGGCCTGCCGCTGTGTCACGACGGTCGCGGTGCGCTCGGCGGCGGTGGCCGGGGCGGCGGCGGGGGCGGCCGGCTCCTCGGGCTGGGTCACCGGGGCCTGGCCCTGGGCGGCGGCGGGGGCCGCCAGGCCGACGGAGGCGAGCAGGGCGAAGAGGACGGAGATGAAGGCGGTCCAGAACTGCTTGACCTTGGCGGTGGCCATGGCCCCTCACTTTCGTGTGTGCGGTGTTCTCCGGGGTCGTACGGAGACGAGGGCGATATGCGCGCTTCCCGGATGGTTCATTTCGGGTTGCGCGCTTTTCATACCTTCCTCATGATCTGTACCGGGCCCCGGATTCGGCGGAGCGACGCCGCACCCGCGCAGTTCTTCCGATGAACACCACCCGTCCGGCCCACACAGCCCCTTTCCCACCCCTCTCTGGTGATCCACGTCACATCCACGTCACAGGCGACGACCCTGCGGTGTCTTGAGGTCGAACCCCTGAAGACGGGGCAGACGGAGGAGACACCATGGGCGGGAACACCGAAGTGGTCGTGATCGGCGGCGGGTACGCCGGTGTCATGGCGGCCAACCGACTCACCCGGCGCGACGACGTGACCGTGACGGTGATCAACCCCCGTCCGTCGTTCGTCCCCCGGCTCCGCCTCCACCAGCTGGTCGGCGGCAGCCACCCCGCGGTCGTCCGGTACGAGGAGGTGCTGGCCGAGCGCGTCCGGCTGGTGGTCGACGCGGTGGCCCGGATCGACGCCCACGCGCGCGTGGTGACCCTGGAGTCCGGCGCCACGGTCGGCTACGACCACCTGATCTACGCGGTCGGCAGCACGGTCGCCCGGCCCGCGGTCCCCGGCGTCGCCGAACACGCCCACCACGTCGCCGAACTGGAGGCGGCCGAGCGGCTGCGGACCGCCGCCGCGGCGCTGCCCGCCGGCGTCCCGGTCACCGTCGTCGGCGCCGGCCCGACCGGCATCGAGACCGCCGCCGAACTCGCCGAGGGCGGCCGCCCGGTGACGCTGGTCTGCGGCGGGACCCTCGGCCCCTATCTGCACCCCCGGGCGCGGCGCTCGGCCGCCCGGCGGTTCGCCGCCCTCGGGGTCACCGTGCTCGACGGCCCCGGCACCAAGGTCACCGGGATGACCGCGGACAGCGTCCACCTCGCCGACGGCCGCACGGTGACCGGCGGACTCGCCGTCTGGACCGCCGGCTTCGGCGTCCCCGACCTGGCCGCGCGCAGCGGGCTGACCACCGACGCCACCGGGCGGCTGCTCACCGACGAGACCCTCACCAGCGTCGACGACGAGCGGATCGTCGCGGCCGGGGACTGCTCGGCCCCCTCGGACCTGCCGTTCCGGATGAGCGCCTACGTCGCCGGCTGCCTCGGCGCGCACGCCGCCGACACCGTGCTGGCCCGGATCGCCGGCACCCGGCCCGAGCCCGTGGACATGGCGTTCAACGCGATGTGCCTCAGCTTCGGGCGTCGCACCGCGATCTTCCAGATCGCACACAAGGACGACCGGGCGATGGCACTCTACGTCGGCGGGCGTGCGGGGGCGAAGCTCAAGGAGATCGCCTGCACGCTCAGCGTCAAGCACCTGACGGAGGAGGCCCACAAGCCCGGTGCGCACTCCTGGCCCAAGGACGGCAAGCACCGGCCGCAGCGGCTGCGGGAGCGCGCGGTCCGCGCCGCGGACGCCCCGGAGCACGTGGCCTGACCGGCGGGACCGCACCGCACACCGACGACGGGGAGAAGACCGCAGCATGACCAGCGCGCACAGCACGGACCCGGCGACCGAGACCTTCGTCGCCCACCGGAACCTGCTCTTCACGGTGGCCTACGAGATGCTCGGCTCGGCCGCCGACGCCGAGGACGTCCTCCAGGAGACCTGGCTCCGCTGGACCGGCGTCGACCTGGAGCAGGTCCGCGACCAGCGGGCGTACCTCGTCCGCATCACCACCCGGCAGGCGCTCAACCGGCTCCGCACGGTGCAGCGCCGCCGGGAGGCGTACGTCGGCCAGTGGCTGCCCGAACCGCTGCTCACGGCGCCGGACGTGGCCGAGGACGTCGAGCTCACCGAGTCCGTGTCGATGGCGATGATGCTGGTCCTGGAGACCCTCACCCCGACCGAGCGGGCCGTCTTCGTCCTGCGCGAGGTCTTCGACGTGGGGTACGACGAGATCGCGGCGGCCGTCGACAAGACCCCGGCCGCCGTCCGCCAGATCGCGCACCGCGCCCGCAAGCACGTCGACGCCCGCCGCCCCCGCACCACGGTCTCCGCTCGGGAGGCGCGGGCGGTCGTGGACTCCTTCCGGCGGGCCCTCGAAACCCGCGACCCGCAGGACTTCCTGGACCTGCTCGCCCCCGACGTCGTCCTCGTCAGCGACGGCGGCGGGATCAAGAGGGCCGCGCTCCGCCCGGTCGTCGGCGCCGACAAGGTCACCCGCTTCTACCTCGGCGGCTCCCTCAAGGCCGACGTCACGGTCACCACCAAGCCCACCGTCGTCAACGGCGCCCCGGCGCTCGCCGTGCTCGTCGACGGCGAGCTGGACGGCGTGATGGCGCTGCGCGTCGAGGGCGGCCGGATCAGCGGCCTCTACTACGTGCGCAACCCCGAGAAGCTCACCCACGTCATGGCCGAGACCTCCCTCACCCTCCGCTGACGCCCACCCCCACGCGGGAAAGGACCCCGAGATGCCCGGACGGACCCTGGCGGCGGCGCGAGCCGGCACCGCCCACAGCAGCGCCCTCAGAGCGGCGGTCGCCCTCCAGACCCTGGCCCTGTTCTTCCAGGCGGGCACGGCGGGAGCCCTGCTCGTCTCCCCGACGGGCGGCCTCCTCCACCACGTCGGCTCCCCGGTGATGTACGCCGCCTCGATGCTGTACGTGATCGCCGCGGTGGTGGCCTGGCGCCCGGGCGGCGGCAGCCCCCGCCCGATCCTGTACGCCTCCGTGCTGCTGGTCCTCGCCTCGGTCCAGGTCGCCCTGGGCATCGCCCGCCTGCCGGCCTTCCACGTGCCGCTGGGCGTCGTGATGGTGGTCCTCAGCAGCCTGGACCTCGCCCGCGCCCTCACCACCGGACCCGCGCCCGCCCGCCGACCGGCCCCCTGACCGGCCCCCTGACAGCGAGAAGCCCCTCCGCTCTGCGTTTCCGCAGGTCGGAGGGGCTTCCTCGTCCGGTGGAGCCTAGGGGAGTCGAACCCCTGACATCTGCCATGCAAAGACAGCGCTCTACCAACTGAGCTAAGGCCCCGGAACGAGGACAGCGTACCGGTTCTCCCCCTGTCCCGGGCAAAAGGTGGGGTCTCCCGATGAACGACCACGCTCCGTAAGATGCTGACCGAGGTTCGCAGTGGCGAACCGCAGGGATGGGGAGAACTGATGGACGCAGCGCAGCAGGAAGCCACGGCAAGAGCCAGAGAGCTTCAGCGCAGTTGGTACGGGGAGCCGCTGGGGGCGCTCTTCCGTCGGCTGATCGACGATCTCGGGCTCAACCAGGCCAGGCTGGCCGGGGTGCTCGGGCTCTCCGCGCCCATGCTGTCCCAGCTCATGAGCGGCCAGCGTGCCAAGATCGGCAACCCGGCCGTGGTCCAGCGCGTCCAGGCGCTCCAAGAGCTCGCCGTGCAGGTCGCCGACGGCAGCGTCAGCGCCGCCGAGGCCACCGACCGCATGGACGAGATCAAGAAGTCCCAGGGCGGCTCCGTCCTCACGGGCACCAGCGGGCAGACCGCCAACGGATCCGGCGCCCCGACCGTGCGCCGCGTGGTCCGCGAGATCCAGTCGCTGTTGCGCTCCGTGGCCGCCGCGGGCGACATCATCGACGCCGCCGACTCCCTCGCCCCGCACCACCCGGAACTGGCAGAGTTCCTCCGGGTGTACGGCGCCGGGCGCACCGCCGACGCGGTCGCCCACTACGAGTCGCACCAGAACTGACACGGCACGCACGACTGACGACGGACGACGGACGGGGAGCGGGCGCAGCGCGATGGGTGAGGTCTTCGCCGGCAGGTACGAGCTGATCGATCCGATCGGGCGGGGCGGGGCCGGCGCGGTCTGGCGCGCCTGGGACCACCGGCGCCGCCGCTACGTGGCGGCCAAGGTGCTCCAGCAGAGCGACGCGCACACGCTGCTCCGCTTCGTCCGCGAGCAGGCGCTGCGGATCGACCATCCGCACGTGCTGGCCCCGGCCAGCTGGGCCGCCGACGACGACCAGGTCCTCTTCACGATGGACCTGGTCGCCGGCGGCTCGCTCGCCCATGTCATCGGCGACTACGGGCCGCTGCCGCCCCGCTATGTCTGCACCCTCCTCGACCAGCTGCTGTCCGGCCTGGCGACGGTGCACGCGGAGGGGGTCGTCCACCGGGACATCAAGCCGGCCAACATCCTGATGGAGGCGACCGGTACGGGCCGTCCGCATCTGCGGCTCTCGGACTTCGGCATCTCGATGCGCAAGGGCGAACCCCGGCTCACCGAGACCAACTTCGTGGTGGGCACGCCCGGTTACTTCGCGCCCGAGCAACTGCTCGGCGTCGAGCCCGACTTCACGGCGGACCTGTACGCGGTCGGCCTGGTCGCGCTCTATCTGCTGCACGGCACCCGCCCGGACTCGCAGGCCCTCATGGAGCACTTCCTGACGCACGGCACCCCGCCGGCGCCCGCGACCGTCCCCGAGCCGCTGTGGCAGGTCCTGGCCGGGCTGCTGCAGCCCGATCCGCAGGCCCGCTTCCGGACGGCCACGGGCGCGCGGAAGGCGCTGAACGCGGCCGCGGAGATGCTGCCCGAGCCGGAGGGCGGCGAGGAGCCGGTCGAGATCTTCGACCAGCTCGGCCCGCTGCCCGCCGGTTTCGGCCCCGAGGGGCCGGTCGCCCGCCCGGTCCAGGACACCCCGCCGGCGCCCCCGGTCCAGGACGCCCCTCCGGCGCCCCCGGTCCCGGCCGCCGCGCCGCCCGCGCCGGCCCCGCTGACGTACGGACAGCCCTACCAGGAGCAGTACCAGCCGGTGCCCGGGCCCTCCGAGACGGGCAGCTTCCACCTGCCCCCGCCGGTCACGCGGCCCGCGCCGCTCCCCGCGACGCATCCCTACACCGCCGCGCCCGTCCAGGCGCCCACGCAACCGCAGGCGCTCCCCGGACGACGTCCGGGACCGCCCCCGAAGGTGGCGGTCCCGGTGCTGCTGCTCGCGCTGGTGTCGCTGGCGGTCGGCTTCTGGGCGCTGACGCGGATCTGACCCGGGTACAGGTCAGCGGGCCGCCCGGCGGGCCAGCAGGGTCCAGGCGCCGAGGCCGACGAGCAGGACGGTGCCGAGCCCGAGGCCACCCGCGGCGAGGGCCACCATCAGGGTGTTCCCGTCGGCCGCCGCGGCGCCGCTCGCGCCGCTCGCCGCCGCGTCCCGGTCCTCGCCGGTCACCTGGAAGATGCCCGGGTCCGCGTCGTAGTCGGGCGCGGGCGTCTTCTCGCCCCTGACGTTGACCCGCAGGATCAGCGGCAGGGCCGTGTCGGCGTACTCCTCGGCGATCTCGGGGCTGAGCGTGGCGGTGAGGTAGTACCAGCCGGCGAACTGCACGGCGGTCGTGGCGCTCTCGTACGAGGAGCGGTTGGCGTGGGCGACCGGCCGCTGCGGGGCGAGGGCCGCGGTGGCCGGCTTGCCGCTGTAGCTGACGGTCTGGAGGTCGACGAAGCCGCGCGCCGGGTTGTCGAGGCCGAGGGCGAGCGCGTTGCTCACCAGCTCGTCGCCCGCGTTGCTGCTGCCGAGCTCGGCGGTGGCGAAGAGCTGCTGGCCCCAGTCGACCGGCACCCGCCAGAAGAGCGTCTGGCCGGGCCGGATGTCCGCCCGCCACTCGCCCTCCTTCAGCGAGACGGCGGTGTGGAACCCGGCCCCGCCCTCCCGGACCTGCGGCCCGCCGGCGGGCGGCGCGGGCGTCCCGGAGGGCCAGGACTCGGGCAGCTTGTCCGGGCCGTTCTTCTTCAACAACGGCTCGGTGACGTGCTGGAGCTCCAGCTCCCAGTCGTCCGGGGTGGAGGTGGCGTCCGACTCGCGCTCGACGAGCACGTAGTACGTGCCGGCGTCCTGGCACTGGGAGAGGTCCGGGTGGACCATCCGGCGGGCGTAGCCGGTCAGCGGCCGGACGTGGTCGCCGGTGGCGAAGTTGACCTCCTGGTAGCCGCATCGGTTGCCGGAGCCGTCCTGGATCTCGATCCGGAAGCCGTCGCCGTACTCGGCCTTGCCGCCCGGCTTGGGGACGGCGACGGCGGAGACGTACGAGTTCTTCGTGGTGTCCAGGTTGAGCCGGTAGTAGACCGCGCCGTCCTTCTTGAGGGTGTCCCGGTAGGTCTTGCCGGGCTCCAGGGCGACGGCGTCGGCGCTGGAGGCGGCGCCCTGGATCCGCTGCCCCGAGGGGTCGAAGGCGTACGCGGGCAGGGGGGCGTCCTCGGCGGCCGCCGCGGGCAGCGCGGTGAGCGTGCCCACCGCGGCGGCGGCCGTGAGGAGCGCCGCGGCCTTCCGCGTCCTGGCCGCGCTCCTCCCCCGGCGTCCGGTCCCGTCCCCGGCCGTGGCCCCCGCCTGCGTGCTCACGCGCTTCTCCTCGTCGTGTCCGTCACCGCGCCCTGCCCCGGGCCCGCCGGACGCCGAGGAGGACCCCCGTGAGCAGGAGGAGCGCCCCGCCGCCGGCCGCCAGGGCCGTCGTGCCGGACCATCCTGCCCCGCTCGTGCCTCCGGTGTCCGCACCGGGGGCGGATTCACCCGGGTCCGCGGGGGCCTTGGGGTCCGCCACGCGCGCGTGGTGCTCGGGTCCGGCCTTCTCCTCGCCCAGGACCGTGACCCGCAGGACGAAGCCGATCTCGGGGTCGCCGGGGATCCGGGCGGCGTCGGCGCCGAGGGTGACGGCGATGTAGTGGCTGCCGGGGAGGTGGACGGCGGTCACGTTCGGGTCCGGCTCGTAGCGGTTGGTCCAGGCGACCGGGACGGTGCCCATGCGCAGTTCGGCCGGCTTGCCCGTGTACAGGGTCCGCGAGTCGAAGACGCCGGTGCCGGTGCCGACCGGCTGCCGGGCGGGGGTGTACACCTCGGTGCCGCCGTAGGAGTGGACCGGTCCCACGAGGCCGGTGACGGCCGGCACGTTGCCGAACTCGACGTCGTAGCGCAGCTGCTGGCCCCAGCCGACGGGCACCTTGTACCAGCGGGTCTGGGCGGGCAGCAGGCGGTCGCGCCAGGCGCCGGTGGAGAGTTCCGTGGCGTCGTTGAAGCCGGTGCCGCCGCGGACCTCCCGCGGCTCTCCGGCGGGCACGGCGGCCTTGGGTCCGCCGGCGCCGTACTCGGGTTCCGACTGGGCCGGTACGGTCCCGGCCGGCAGCGGCTCCTCGACGCCGAGGAGCAGTTCCAGCGGCCAGCGGGCGGCGTCCGAGCCGGGCTTGCTGGTGCGCTCGACGGTCAGCCAGAAGCGGCCGGGCCGGTCGCAGGCCGAGTACCGGGTCTGGGTGGGGATGCGGGCGACGGACGAGGTGAGCGGGACCGCGCCCTCGTCCTGGTGGAAGATCTCGCTGCGGGTCTGGCAGCTGCCCTCGTCGCCGATGGAGGAGAGCCAGACGAGGCTGGTGGTGAGCTTGTCGACGGTGTCGACGGCGGCGCCCGGCTGCGGGACGGCGGTGGCCGCGAAGTGGGCGGTGGAGTCGGCGTCGAGGGTGGTGGCGTAGTAGCGCTTCTCGCCGGGGCCGATGGTGTCGAGGTACTGCCCGGGGGCGAGGTCCGGCGCCCCGGAGCGGCCGGGGGTGCCGCGTACGGGCGTGCCGCTGAGCCGGTAGGCGTCGGCGGAGAGCCGGGCCGCGCGCTGGAGCTGGCGGGCGAGCGCGTCGGCGTCGGGGGCGTCGTAGTAGCGGCCGTTGCCGGCCTCGGCGACGCATTCGAGCTCCTCGCGGGCCTTGCCAGCGACCTGGAAGCCGACGGTGTCGATGCGCAGGCCGACGCCCTGGCGGGCGAGGTCGGCGGCGACCTCGCAGGGCTCGGGGGTGCCGCAGGTGTCCTCGCCGTCGGAGACCAGCAGGATCGTCCGGGTGGCGAGGGCGCCGCCGGCGGGCTTCGGCAGGTCCTCGGCGGCCTTGCGGAGGGAGAGCCCGATGGGGGTGTCGCCCTTGGGCGTGAGCGCGGCGACGGCGGCCTTGAGCCCGGCCCGGTCGAGCGGGGCGACGGGCCGGGCGAGGCGGGTGTCGTCGCAGCCGCTCGCCTTGTCGGCGCCGTAGACGCGCAGTCCGGTGGGGTGGCCGTCGGGGAGGCCGTCCACGACGGTGCCGATGGCGTCGCGGGCCGCCGCCATCCTCGTACGGCCGCCGGTGCCCGTACCGCCCACCGGGTCGGCCATGGAGCCGGAGGAGTCGAGGACCATCACCAGGGCGCCGCCGGGGGCGGTGCCGGGGCCCTCCGCGGCCGCCGCCTGCGGTGCCGGGCCGAGCAGCAGCGCGAGTACGCCGGCCAGCGCGCCTCCCGCCGCGGCCCTTCGTCGTCCTGTGGTCACGGTGTCCCCCCGGTCGTCCTTGTTCGCGAGCACTCAACTTTGCCACTGCAAGCTAGTGATTTGCTCAGGCGAATTCAAGGACTTTGTGTCACGACCCGAGAACAGCGGGTGGGAGCGGGACCCGGGAAAACGGAGATCCCGGCCGCGCGAGGCGCGACCGGGATCCCTCGGTTTCAGTGGGGTGGGTCTCAGACACCGGAACCGGACGGGACCGAGTCGGTCGCCTCCGTCCACAGGTCCTGCTCGGCGCGATCCGCCTGGATCTGGCGGTACACGAGGAGCCCGCCGATGGCGGCCAGTGCGACCAGGAGCAGCTTCTTCACCGCGCGACCTCGTCTTTCGTTGACGTAGGAGACTTCCTGACGCCCACTCTACACATCGACCGATACCGATCGGTGACCTGTGCGAGCGCCAAACCTCACACAACGAGATCGACCCGGACGGTGGAACCGTCCGGGTCGATCACTTCTGTGGGGCTAACAGGATTTGAACCTGTGGCCTCATCCTTATCAGGGATGCGCTCTAACCAACTGAGCTATAGCCCCGCCGCGCTTTTCGGTTTGTTTCCCGTCGCGCTGACTCCTGAACATTAGCGCACGTGGGGGCCAGTCCCAAAATCGCCCGGAGCCGGAGGCTCCCGAAGGGCGCGCGGACCGGCCCCTCGCGGGCTACTCGTCCTCGGCCAGCGTCAGCTCGACGCCGCCGACGAAGCCGGCGGACAGGTTGTAGATGAACGCGCCGAGGGTCGCCAGCGCGGTCATCAGGACCACGTCGATCACCGCGATCACCGAGGTGAACATCAGGACCCGCGGCAGCGACAGGAACGACTGCAGGTCGAAGCCGTTGGACTCGTTGGAGCCCGTCGCCTCGCTGATCGTCCCGCCGACCGTCGAGAAGACGCCCATGGCGTCCATGACCATCCACAGCACCGCCGCGGCGACGACCGTGCAGATGCCCAGCGCGATGGAGAGCAGGAAGCTCACCTTCATCACCGACCACGGGTCGGCCTTCGCCACCCGCAGCCGCGCCTTGCGGGTGCGCGGGGTCGTCCGCGCGCCCGTCCGGGGCCGCCGCACCGCGCCGGACTGACCGCCCTGGGTGTGGCCGCCGCCCTGCGGGCCGTCATAGGCCCGCGGCGGGTGGTAGGCGCCTCCCGCGGGCGCCGCCGGGCGCTCGCCGGGCAGGGCGCCGTTGTAGCCCTGATAGGGGGGCTGCTGCCCCCGAGTGTCCGTCACCGCAACCCCCTGGGAGTCCGTGGCCGAGCCACGGGCGCCGTTCGCTCCAGCACCTGCAGAAGCTCCGGCAGCCGCCGATCCGGCGCCCGTGGCTCCACTCACGCTCTACTCCTCGTGATCCCCGGCCGCAGGCTCCGTGCCCTCGACCGATGCCTCGGCCTCGGCTGCCTCGATGGCACCCTCGGCGTCGTCGACCTCTTCGTCCTCGCTGCCGGCCTCGGCGTTCCGTGCGATGCCGACGACGGCATCGCGCTTGCCCAGGTTGATCAGCTGGACGCCCATGGTGTCACGGCCGGTCTCCCTGACTTCGTTGACTCGCGTACGAATCACACCGCCGGACAGCGTGATGGCGAGGATCTCGTCGGTCTCCTCGACCACCAGCGCGCCCACGAGCGAGCCGCGGTCCTCCACGATCTTGGCGGCCTTGATGCCGAGGCCGCCGCGGCCCTGGACGCGGTACTCGTCGACGGGGGTGCGCTTCGCGTACCCGCCGTCGGTCGCGGTGAAGACGAACGTACCGGGCCGGACGACATTCATCGAGAGCAGTTCGTCGTCCTCGCGGAAACTCATGCCCTTCACACCCGAAGTGGCGCGTCCCATCGGACGCAGCGCGTCGTCCGTGGCCGTGAAGCGGATCGACTGCGCCTTCTTCGAGATGAGCAGCAGGTCGTCCTCGGCGGAGGCCAGCTCGGCGCCGATCAGCTCGTCGTCGCTGCCGTCCTCCCGCTCCCGCAGGTTGATGGCGATGACACCGCCGGAGCGCGGCGAGTCGTAGTCCTTCAGCGCGGTCTTCTTCACCAGCCCGGAGCGGGTGGCGAGGACCAGGTACGGCGCGGCCTCGTAGTCGCGGATCGCCAGGATCTGGGCGATCTGCTCGTCCGGCTGGAAGGCCAGCAGGTTGGCCACGTGCTGGCCGCGGGCGTCCCGGCCGGCGTCCGGCAGCTCGTACGCCTTGGCGCGGTAGACCCGGCCCTTGTTGGTGAAGAAGAGCAGCCAGTGGTGGGTGGTGGAGACGAAGAAGTGGTCGACGATGTCGTCCTGCTTCAGCTTCGTCCCGCGCACGCCCTTGCCGCCGCGCTTCTGCGAGCGGTAGTCCTCGGTCTTCGTCCGCTTCACATAGCCGCCACGCGTGATGGTGACGACGATGTCCTCCTCGGCGATCAGGTCCTCGATGGACATGTCACCGTCGAAGGGCACCAGCTTGGAGCGGCGGTCGTCGCCGAACTTGTCGACGATCGCGGCCAGTTCCTCGCTGACGATGGCCCGCTGCTTCTCGGGCGAGGCGAGGATCGCGTTGTACTCGTTGATCTTCGCCTGGAGCTCGTCGTGCTCGGCGAGGATCTTCTGGCGCTCCAGGGCGGCGAGCCGGCGGAGCTGCATCTCCAGGATCGCGTTGGCCTGGATCTCGTCGATCTGGAGGAGGCCCATCAGGCCCTCGCGGGCGACCTCGACCGTCTCGCTGCGGCGGATGAGGGCGATGACCTCGTCGATCGCGTCGAGCGCCTTGAGGAGGCCGCGCAGGATGTGGGCGCGCTCCTCGGCCTTGCGCAGCCGGAACTTGGTCCGGCGGACGATGACCTCGATCTGGTGCGTCACCCAGTGGCGGATGAACGCGTCCAGGGAGAGGGTGCGCGGCACGCCGTCGACGAGCGCCAGCATGTTGGCGCCGAAGTTCGTCTGGAGGTCGGTGTGCTTGTACAGGTTGTTGAGGACGACCTTGGCGACCGCGTCCCGCTTGAGCACGATGACCAGGCGCTGGCCGGTCCGGGACGAGGTCTCGTCGCGGACGTCGGCGATGCCGCCGATCCGGCCGTCCTTCACCAGGTCGGCGATCTTCTGCGCGAGGTTGTCCGGGTTGACCTGGTAGGGCAGCTCGGTGACCACCAGGCACTGGCGGTTCTGGATCTCCTCGACCTCGACGACCGCGCGCATCGTGATGGAGCCGCGGCCGGTGCGGTACGCCTCCTCGATGCCCTTGCGGCCGACGACGAGCGCGCCGGTCGGGAAGTCGGGGCCCTTGATGCGCTCGATGAGCGCGTCGAGGAGCTCCTCGTGACCGGCCTCCGGGTTCGCCAGGTACCACTGGGCGCCCTCGGCGACCTCGCGGAGGTTGTGCGGCGGGATGTTGGTGGCCATGCCGACCGCGATGCCGGCGGAGCCGTTGACCAGGAGGTTCGGGAACCGGGCCGGGAGGACCGTCGGCTCCTGGTTGCGGCCGTCGTAGTTGTCCGTGAAGTCGACGGTCTCCTCGTCGATGTCGCGGACCATCTCCATCGACAGCGGCGCCATCTTGCACTCGGTGTAGCGCATGGCGGCGGCCGGGTCGTTGCCCGGGGAGCCGAAGTTGCCGTTGGAGTCGACGAGCGGCATCCGCATCGACCACGGCTGGGCCAGGCGGACCAGCGCGTCGTAGATGGAGGAGTCGCCGTGCGGGTGGTACGTGCCCATGACGTCGCCGACGACGCGGGCGCACTTGTAGAAGCCCTTCTCGGGCCGGTAGCCGCCGTCGTACATCGCGTACAGCACGCGCCGGTGGACGGGCTTGAGGCCGTCCCGGACGTCGGGCAGCGCGCGGGACACGATGACGGACATCGCGTAGTCGAGGTACGAGCGCTGCATCTCGGTCTCGAGCCCGACGGGCTCGATGCGCAGCACCGGCTCTTCTTCTTCGGTGGTCACAGGGGGGTTCTCGTCGGCCATTGCTGGTCGTCAGTCCTTTCGTACGGTCAGCTGAGACCGACTCAGATGTCGAGGAAGCGAACGTCCTTGGCGTTGCGCTGGATGAAGGAGCGCCGTGCCTCGACGTCCTCGCCCATCAGCACCGAGAACAGGTCGTCGGCCTGGGCGGCGTCGTCCAGGGTGACCTGGCCGAGCACCCGGTGCTCGACGTCCATGGTGGTGACGCGCAGCTCCTCGGCGTTCATCTCGCCGAGACCCTTGAAGCGCTGGATCGAGTCTTCCCTGATCCGCTTGCCGTTCTGCTTGCCCAGCTCGACCAGGGCGTCGCGCTCGCGGTCCGAGTACGCGTACTCGAAGTCGTCCCGGCCCCACTTGATCTTGTAGAGCGGCGGGCGGGAGAGGTACACGTGCCCGTGCTCGATCAGCGGCCGCAT
This sequence comes from Streptomyces sp. NPDC058955, assembly GCF_042741435.1. Classification (NCBI taxonomy): domain Bacteria; kingdom Bacillati; phylum Actinomycetota; class Actinomycetes; order Kitasatosporales; family Streptomycetaceae; genus Streptomyces; species Streptomyces sp. NPDC058955. The sequence continues at coordinate 63,031 of NZ_JBHYKM010000004.1, forward strand.
GAAGCGGAAGAGGAAGGTGAGCAGCAGGGTGTTGATGTGCTGGCCGTCGACGTCGGCGTCCGCCATCAGGATGATCTTGTGATAGCGGAGCTTCTCGATGTCGAAGTCCTCGTGGACCCCGGTGCCGAAGGCCGAGATCAGCGCCTGGACCTCGGTGTTCTGGAGGATCTTGTCGACGCGGGCCTTCTCGACGTTCAGGATCTTGCCGCGGATCGGCAGGATGGCCTGGTACATCGGGTTCCGGCCGGACTTGGCGGAGCCGCCGGCGGAGTCACCCTCGACGATGAAGATCTCGCACTTGGTGGGGTCGTTCGACTGGCAGTCGGAGAGCTTGCCCGGGAGGGAGGCCGACTCCAGGAGGCCCTTGCGGCGGGTGAGGTCGCGGGCCTTGCGGGCGGCCACGCGCGCGGTGGCGGCGGTGATGCCCTTGCGGACGATGTCCGCGGCCTCGTTCGGGTTCCGGTCGAACCAGTCCGTCAGGTGCTCGTGGACGACCTTCTGGACGAAGGTCTTCGCCTCGGTGTTGCCGAGCTTGGTCTTGGTCTGGCCCTCGAACTGCGGCTCGCCGATCTTGATCGAGATGATCGCGGTCAGACCCTCGCGGATGTCGTCGCCCGTGAGGTTGTCGTCCTTCTCGCGGAGCAGCTTCTTCTCGCGCGCGTACTTGTTGACGAGCGTCGTCAGCGCGGCGCGGAAGCCCTCCTCGTGGGTACCGCCCTCATGGGTGTGGATCGTGTTGGCGAAGGAGTACACGCCCTCGCTGTACGACGAGTTCCACTGCATCGCGATCTCGGCGGAGAGCAGGCGCTCCTTGTCCTCGGCCTCGATGTCGATGACGGTCGGGTTGATCAGCTCGCCCTTGCGCGAGTTGAGGTACTTCACGAAGTCGACGATGCCGCCCTCGTAGTGGTACGTCACCGTGCGCGCGGCCGGCTCGGCGGCCGCCTCGGCGTCCGGGTCGTCGGCGCCGACCGTGGCCTTGGCGGACTCGCGCTCGTCGGTGAGCGTGATCGTCAGGCCCTTGTTGAGGAAGGCCATCTCCTGGAAGCGGCGGGAGAGCGTCTCGAAGGAGTACTCGACCGTCTCGAAGATGTCCGGGTCGGACCAGAACGTGACCGAGGTGCCGGTCTCGGAGGTCTCCTCGTGCTGGGCGAGGGGCGCGGTGGGAGCACCCATCTTGTAGTCCTGCGTCCAGCGGTGGCCGTCCGTCTTGATCTCGACGGAGACCTTCGTGGACAGGGCGTTCACGACGGAGACGCCGACGCCGTGCAGACCGCCGGAGACCGCGTAGCCGCCGCCGCCGAACTTGCCGCCCGCGTGGAGGACCGTCAGCACGACCTCCACGGCCGGCTTGCCCTCGGACTCGACGATGCCGACGGGGATACCACGCCCGTTGTCGACGACGCGGACGCCGCCGTCGGCCAGGATCGTCACGTCGATGGTGTCCGCGTGGCCGGCCAGGGCCTCGTCGACCGAGTTGTCGACGACCTCCTGCACCATGTGGTGCAGGCCGCGCTCGCCGGTCGAGCCGATGTACATACCGGGGCGCTTGCGCACCGCATCCAGGCCCTCGAGGACCTGGATGTTGCTGGCGGTGTACTGGTTGTTCTCGTTGGGGTTGCCGGAATCGGCCACGAAGCGCCCTTTCTGGCACAGCACAGGCCGTGCTCCGGGCATAGAGGAGCCGGCTGCGTCGTTCGACAGTTCCGCAGTGTGGCGGGATTGTCTTCCAGTCTACCGGTACCGCCGACAGTCATGGGGGTTTGCGGGTACCTGAAAGCGCATGTGCCGCCCTGAGCGACCCCGAGACGACTCCCCATATCCGGACAGGGTCTCCAGGGGCCCCTGACGGCCACCTAGCGCTTCGAGCCGTGACGGCCAGTGGCACCGGGCTGTGGGCAGGTGTTCCGCAGGGCTGGGGGTCCCCCCGGACGGAGTCTGGGGGCGGGTGGGCACAGCCCCCGCGCGACGGCGCCCGACTGTTCGGACCCGCACCCCGAGCGCCCGCACCGGACCGGCTCAGCCGTACGTATCCCCAGGCCCCACGGACCCGGGCGCCCGAAGAGGCCCGTACCGCCGCTGGCCGCCGGGCCCGAGCACCTTGATCAGCCGAACCGTCCCGTGCCCCAGGTCCTCGTTCAGCCGGGCGACCAGCGTCGGCGCCAGCAACCGCAGCTGCGTCGCCCAAGCCGTCGAGTCGCACTGCACCGTCAGCACGCGCGCGTCCGGCTCCTCCTCGTACTTCACCGGTACGCAGTGCTTGGCCAGGTCCTCGCCGACGATCTGGGGCCAGCGGCCCATGACCCCGCCGACGGCCGCCGGCGTCTCCCAGCCGCGCTCGGCGAGCAGCCGGTTGATCGCGGCGCCGAGCGCCATCGGGTCGCGCCCGTCGGCGCGCGCGCCGGAGCGCAGGCCGCCGCCGCGCCGGGCCTGCTTCTTCTGCTGCGCGGCCGCCCCACGCGCGCGTGCCTGCTCCTTCGCGGCGCGCAGCGCGACCCGGGCGAGGTCCACGCCCGAGGGCTCGGGTGCCGCCGGCTTGTCCACAGGCTGTGGGGAAGTTTCCTCGGTGCCGCTCATACGCGCTCCACCGTCCCTCCGCTCACCGCGTACCGCGTCCCCGCCAGGACGTCCGGCACGTCGTCGTCGACCGCCGCGGTCACCAGCACCTGCTCGCCGTGGGCCACCAGCTCGGCCAGCCGCTCGCGCCGACGGGCGTCCAGCTCGGCGAAGACGTCGTCCAGGACGAGGACCGGCTCGTTGCCCTCGGAGCGCAGCAGGTCGTACGAGGCGAGGCGGAGCGCCAGCGCGTACGACCAGGACTCGCCGTGGCTCGCGTACCCCTTGGCCGGCAGGTCGCCGAGGCGGAGCAGCAGCTCGTCGCGGTGCGGGCCGACCAGGGTGACCCCGCGCTCGATCTCCTGCTTGCGGGCCTCCGCGAGGGCGGCGATCAGCTGCTCGTACAGCTCCTCGCGGGTCTGCCCGGTGCCGGGGGCGGAGGGACGGTACTCCAGCAGAATCGGTCCGCCGCCGGGCGCGAGCTGTTCGTACGCCTTGTCCGCGAGCGGCTGGAGGGTGTGGACGAGGTCGAGCCGCTGGGCGAGCAGCTCGGCGCCGGCCCGGGCCAGGTGCTGGTCCCAGACGTCGAGCGTGGAGAGGTCCATGCCGCGGCCGCCGTGCCGGCGGGCCATCGCGGCGGACTTCAGCAGGGTGTTCCGCTGCTTGAGCACGCGCTCGTAGTCGGAGCGCACGCCCGCCATGCGCGGCGCGCGCGCCGTGATCAGGTCGTCGAGGAAGCGACGGCGCTCGCCGGGGTCGCCCTTGATCAGCGACAGGTCCTCGGGGGCGAACAGCACGGTCCGCACGATGCCGAGCACGTCACGGGGTCTGACCTGCGAGGACCTGTTGATGCGGGCGCGGTTGGCGCGGCCCGGGTTGAGCTCCAGCTCGACCAGCTGGGAGCGCTCGCCCTGGGTGACGGCGGCCCGGATGACGGCCCGCTCGGCGCCCATCCGCACCAGCGGGGCGTCCGAGGCGACGCGGTGGCTGCCGAGCGTGGCGAGATAGCCGACGGCCTCGACCAGGTTGGTCTTGCCCTGGCCGTTCGCCCCCACGAACGCGGTGACGCCCGGGTCGAGGGGTACCTCGGCCCGGGCGTACGAGCGGAAGTCGGCCAGCGAGAGATGCGTGACGTGCATGGTGGGCGCCGGCCTTCCCCCGGTCGCTGTGCACCGGGTGGTGCACAGCCTGTGGATTGCTACTTCTTCTCGACCGCGTGGCCGCCGAACTGGTTGCGCAGCGCGGCGATCATCTTCATCTGCGGCGAGTCGTCCTGGCGGGACGCGAACCGCGCGAACAGCGACGCGGTGATCGCCGGGAGCGGTACGGCGTTGTCGATGGCGGCCTCGACGGTCCACCGGCCCTCGCCGGAGTCCGACGCGTAGCCGCGCAGCTGGTCCAGGTGCTCGTCCTCGTCGAGGGCGTTGACCGCGAGGTCCAGCAGCCAGGAACGGATGACCGTGCCCTCCTGCCAGGAGCGGAAGATCTCGCGGACGTTCTCCACGGAGTCGACCTTCTCCAGCAGCTCCCAGCCCTCGGCGTACGCCTGCATCATCGCGTACTCGATGCCGTTGTGGACCATCTTCGCGAAGTGGCCCGCGCCGACCTTGCCCGCGTGGACCGAGCCGAACTCGCCCTCGGGCTTGAGCGCGTCGAAGATCGGCTGGACCTTCGCCACGTTCTCGGCGTCGCCGCCGTACATCAGGGCGTAGCCGTTCTCCAGGCCCCAGACGCCGCCGGAGACGCCGCAGTCGACGAAGCCAATGCCCTTGGCGGCGAGCTCCTCGGCGTGCTTCTCGTCGTCGGTCCAGCGGGAGTTCCCACCGTCGACGACGACGTCGCCGGGGGAGAGCAGCTCCGCCAGCTCGTCGATGGTGGACTGGGTCGCCGCGCCGGCGGGGACCATGACCCACACGACGCGCGGACCCTTGAGCTTGCTCACAAGCTCTTCGAGGCTGTGGACATCGGCGAGGTCCGGGTTGCGGTCGTATCCGATGACGGTGTGGCCTGCGCGGCGGATGCGCTCGCGCATGTTGCCGCCCATCTTGCCGAGACCGACGAGACCGAGCTCCATCAGAGTGTTCCTTTAGCGTCGTGTGCGGTTCCTACCCGGGTCCGAGCCTACGCCCGGACCCGCCCGCACACCTGTGGGGTCAGCCGCTCAGTCGACACCCCTCACCCGCAGGTCAGCCGCTCAGCCGCACCGGCATGCCGCGCCACCCGGGGGGCGACCCCCGGACCCCCGGCGGAGGGCGTCAGCCGCTCAGCCGCACCGGCATGATCAGGTACTTGTAGGCGTCGTCCGCCTCCGCGTCCACGGCCGGGCGGCCGCTCAGCAGGGCGGGCTTGGTGGAGGTCGTGAAGGAGAGCTGGGCGACCGGGGAGTCGATCGCGCTCAGGCCGTCCAGCAGGAAGGTCGGGTTGAAGGCGATCGAGATGTCGTCGCCGTCCAGCTGCGCGTCGACCCGCTCCACAGCCTGTGCGTCGTCGCTGGAGCCGGCCTCCAGGATGAGCACGCCCTGCTCGAAGCTGAGCCGGACGGGCGTGTTGCGCTCGGCGACGAGGGCCACGCGCTTGACGGCCTCCACGAAGGGGGCGGTCTCGATCACCGCGACCGAGTTGAACTCGGTGGGGAAGAGCGTGCGGTACTTCGGGAGGTCGCCCTCCAGGAGGCGGGTGGTGGTGCGGCGGCCCGCGCCCTCGAAGCCGATGAGGCCCTCGCCCTTGCCGGAGCCGGAGAGCGCCAGCGTGACGGTGTCGCCGCTGGTGAGCGCCTTCGCGGTGTCCAGGAGGGTCTTGGCGGGCACCAGGGCGACCGCGGAGGCGTCCGGGGACTCCGGCTTCCACAGGAACTCGCGGACCGCGAAGCGGTAGCGGTCGGTGGAGGCCAGGGTGACCGTGTCGCCCTCGATCTCGATGCGCACACCGGTGAGGACGGGCAGCGTGTCGTCGCGGCCGGCGGCGATGGCCACCTGGGCGGCGGCGGCCGCGAAGACCTCGCCGGGGACGGTGCCGGTCGCGGTGGGCATCTCCGGCAGCGCCGGGTACTCCTCCACAGGGAGGGTGTGGAGGGTGAAGCGGGAGGAGCCGCAGACCACGGTCGCCCGTACACCATCCGTGGAGATCTCCACCGGACGGTTGGGGAGGGCGCGGCAGATGTCGGCGAGGAGGCGGCCGGAGACGAGGACGGTGCCGTCCTCCTCGACCTCCGCCTCGACGGAGACGCGGGCGGAGACCTCGTAGTCGAAGCTCGAGAAGCTCAGCGCGCCGTCCTCGGCCTTCAGCAGAAGGCCCGCGAGTACGGGAGCCGGCGGACGGGCCGGAAGGCTGCGGGCCACCCACGCCACCGCCTCCGCGAGTACATCGCGCTCCACCCGGATCTTCACCGGAACCGCCTCCTGCTTGTTGCTGGCTCTTCGTCGACTGCGGGATCCAGTCTGACGTACGCCGCCGACACTCGGTGCGGCTCGGGGTCAAGTCGTGACGAGAGCGCGTCAGGGCTCCGGCCCCGAGTTGTGCACAGGCCCCGCTTCAAAACGATTCCCGGGCTAACTATGAGTGGAAGTAGTAGTAGGGCCTGTGGAAACCGTGGATAACGCCGTCTGCGCAGGTCAGAACCGGTTTTTTGTCCACTGCCCCTGTGGGTGGAACCGGTGGACAACCACCGCTCTCTGTGGACACCCGAAAGTTCTGCACACCCGATACACAGGCGAGGGGGAGTTCTCCCCAGTGCTGTCCCCAGCTTTCCCCAGGTTCCCCACAGCCCAAACGTCTCCCTTGGTGTGACGCCTTTCACTCCGGCCGGTGAGAGGGGGTGTTGTGTTGCCGAACAGTGGACAGCGGTGTGGAGAAGCTGTGGGCAACCGGGCCGTCCCTGTGGGCAGCCGGTGGACAACTCTTCCGACCCCCTGTGGACGAAAGATTCATCCACAGCCTGTGGAGATCGGTTGCCAACAAATCCACACCCCTCTGAGCTGGAGTGATGGTCTGTCACAAGCCCCACCTGTGGACACAATCCGGATAACTCGACAGTCCCCACCCTGTGGACGGGAGATCATCCCCCAATCTGTGGAGAACCCGCCACCGGAACGGAGTAATCGAACACGGCCGTCCGGGGCATGGCGCTCCCCTGGCGTCCGTCCGCCACCGAAAGCCCCTCCCGACAACGACGAAGGGCGCCCCGGGAGGTGTCCCGGAGCGCCCTTCGAGGCCCGTACGGCCGTGTGTCAGCCGTTCTTGATGCGGTTGGTCAGTTCGGTGACCTGGTTGTAGATGGAGCGCCGCTCCGCCATCAGGGCCCGGATCTTCCGGTCCGCGTGCATCACCGTCGTGTGGTCGCGGCCGCCGAACTGCGCGCCGATCTTCGGCAGCGACAGGTCGGTGAGCTCCCGGCACAGGTACATGGCGATCTGGCGGGCCGTCACCAGCACCCGGCTGCGCGAGGAACCGCAGAGGTCCTCCACCGTGAGCCCGAAGTAGTCGGCCGTGGCCGCCATGATGGCCGGCGCCGTGATCTCCGGCGACGAGTCCTCGCCGCCCGGGATCAGGTCCTTGAGGACGATCTCGGTCAGCCCCAGGTCCACCGGCTGCCGGTTGAGGCTCGCGAAGGCCGTCACCCGGATCAGCGCGCCCTCCAGCTCACGGATGTTCCGCGAGATCCGGGAGGCGATGAACTCCAGCACCTCCGGCGGGGCGTTCAGCTGCTCCTGCACCGCCTTCTTGCGGAGGATCGCGATGCGCGTCTCCAGCTCCGGCGGCTGCACGTCGGTGGTGAGTCCCCACTCGAAGCGGTTGCGCAGCCGGTCCTCCAGGGTCACCAGCTGCTTGGGCGGCCGGTCCGAGGAGAGCACGATCTGCTTGTTCGCGTTGTGGAGCGTGTTGAAGGTGTGGAAGAACTCCTCCTGCGTCGACTCCTTGCTCGCGAGGAACTGGATGTCGTCGACGAGCAGGATGTCCACGTCGCGGTAGCGCTTGCGGAAGGCGTCGCCCTTGCCGTCGCGGATCGAGTTGATGAACTCGTTGGTGAACTCCTCCGAGCTCACGTACCGCACGCGCGTGCCGGGGTAGAGGCTCCGCGCGTAGTGCCCGATGGCGTGCAGCAGGTGCGTCTTGCCGAGCCCCGACTCCCCGTAGATGAAGAGGGGGTTGTACGCCTTCGCCGGCGCCTCGGCCACGGCGACCGCGGCCGCGTGCGCGAAGCGGTTCGAGGAACCGATGACGAAGGTGTCGAAGAGGTACTTCGGGTTCAGGCGCGCGTGCGGCTCGCCGGGCCCGCCGGCGCCGGAGCCCGTACCGGAGGAGCCGAGGGAACCCTGGCCGATGCCGGGACCCACGCCCTGACCGCCCGGACCGGGGCGCGGACCGGCCCCCGGCGGCTCGGGCAGCTCGGCGCGCTCGGGCCGCTGCGGCTGCTCGTAGCCGCGGGACGGCTCGTCGTAGCGCGGCAGCCCGGTCTGCTCCGGGGCCGGTCCGGTGTACGGGGCGCGCTCGGGGAAGCCGCCGAGGCGCGGCTGCTGCCAGGAGAGGTCCTCCTGGGACCGCGGCCAGGCGCCCGGCTCGGGGCGCGGCGGCTGCGGGTAGTCCGGGTAGGCGGGGCGTGCGGTGGGCAGCCCGTCGTCGGGCAGCGCCCGGTGGCCGTAGCCGTCGTACTTCTCGTACGGCTCGGGCTGCGGGCGCTCGTCGTAGCGGGGCTGCGGCGGCCGGCCGGGGGAGGGCGCGGGCGGCTGGTCGCCGACGGAGTCGTCGACGGTGATCGCGATCCGGATCGGGCGGCCGCACTCGCGGCTGAGGGTCTCGCTGATCAGCGGGGCCAGCCGGCCCTCCAGAACCCGCTTGCCCCATTCGTTGGGGACCGCGAGCAGGGCCGTGTCGGCGACCAGGGCGAGCGGCTGGCAGCGCTCGATCCACTGTTTGTCCTTGGGCTCGATGCCCTGCTGTCCTTCTCCGAGCAGCTGGTCGAGCACGCGTGGCCACACTGCGGCAAGATCGGCAGGTACGTCAGCCACAGGGCACGCTTTCTCGCAGGTCCCACGAATGTGTGGTTCTCGGGACGACAGGAACAGAACGGAAGAGACAGTCGAGTCCAGTCACGGTAGTCGCGGCGGCTGACGTGGTTCAAGTTGTTGTCCACAGCCTGTGCACAAAGGGGCCCGTCGACGGGTCGGTTTGACCGGATGGCGTAACCGCGCGTACCGTAACCAGGTCGAGTTGTCGATGGCTGCTGCCGCCTGCCTCCGATGGGCAAAGATCACCCTGTGTGATCGCGTAGCGGTGCACTCGAGCGTATGCGAGCTACTCGTGGGCGCACGGTGACAGCCAGGCGATGTCCCGCCACCACCCGAATCATTTCTGGAGCCCCCGAGTGAGCAAGCGCACCTTCCAGCCGAACAACCGTCGTCGCGCGAAGACCCACGGCTTCCGCCTGCGCATGCGTACCCGTGCCGGCCGCGCCATCCTGGCGAACCGCCGTGCCAAGGGTCGCGCGAGCCTGTCCGCCTGATCCACCTAAACAGGTCATGACGTGCTGCCTACCGAGAATCGGCTGAGGCGGCGCGAGGACTTCGCAACCGCGGTACGTCGAGGACGCCGGGCCGGTCGCCCGCTCCTCGTCGTCCACCTACGAAGCGGTGCAACGGACCCGCACGCGCCTGGGGAGAGCGCTCCCCCGACGCGTGCGGGTTTCGTCGTGAGCAAGGCCGTGGGCGGTGCGGTCGTCCGCAACCAGGTGAAGCGTCGTCTGCGCCACCTCGTCCGCGACCGGCTGTCCGCGCTGCCCCCCGGTAGCCTGGTGGTCGTACGGGCGTTGCCCGGAGCCGGTGACGCCGACCACGCCCACCTGGCCCGCGACCTGGACGCCGCTCTCCAGCGGCTGCTGGGAGGGGGTACGCGATGAAGTACCCGTTCCTCGCCCTCATCAAGCTGTACCAGTGGACGATCAGCCCTCTCCTGGGCGACGTCTGCCGGTACTACCCGTCGTGTTCCCACTACGGATTCACGGCCATAGACCGGCATGGCGCGATCAAGGGCATCGCCCTGACCGCCTGGCGCATCCTGCGGTGCAATCCGTGGTCGCCCGGCGGAGTGGACCATGTCCCCCCGCGGAAGCGTCCGCGCTGGCACGAGATGCTCAGGAACGCGCTGCGCGGCGACAAGGGCGGGATCTCCGCCGAGACGAGCCCGGCCGCAGAGACCTCGCCCAATGCTCAAGGAGCCTGATTAGTGGACACGATTGCCAGTCTGTTCAGCTTCATCACCTGGCCCGTTTCCTGGGTCATCGTCCAGTTCCACAAGCTGTACGGGGCCATCTTCGGTCCTGACACGGGCTGGGCCTGGGGTCTGTCGATCGTGTCCCTCGTGGTGCTGATCCGCATCTGCCTGATCCCGCTCTTCGTGAAGCAGATCAAGGCGACGCGGAACATGCAGGCGCTCCAGCCGAAGATGAAGGCGATCCAGGAGCGCTACAAGAGCGACAAGCAGCGCCAGTCCGAAGAGATGATGAAGCTGTACAAGGAGACGGGTACCAACCCGCTCTCCTCGTGCCTTCCCATCCTCGCCCAGTCGCCGTTCTTCTTCGCCCTGTACCACGTGCTGTCCAACATCGCGTCGGGCAAGGAGATCGGTGTCCTCAACCAGGAACTGGTCGACAGCGCCCGCCAGGCGCACATCTTCGGTGCCCCGATCGCCTCGAAGTTCATGGACTCGCCCGAGGCCGTCGCGGCCCTCGGCGCCTCGCTGACCGATGTCCGCATCGTCACCGCGATCATGATCGTCCTGATGTCGGCCTCGCAGTTCTTCACCCAGCGCCAGCTGATGATGAAGAACGTCGACCTCTCGGTGAAGACCCCGTACATGCAGCAGCAGAAGATGCTCATGTACATCTTCCCGGTGATCTTCGCCGTCATGGGCATCAACTTCCCCGTCGGTGTCCTCGTCTACTGGCTGACCACCAACGTGTGGACCATGGGCCAGCAGATGTACGTGATCAACCAGAACCCGACCCCGGGCAGCAAGGCGCAGGACTCCTACCTCCAGCGCCTGCTGAAGAGCGTCACGCACCACGGTGAGGTCCGCAGCCGGCGCCACAAGGCCGTCGTCAAGGCGATCGTCGCCAAGGGCTCCGACCGCAACGAGAACGAGCGCCGCTTCATCGGCGCCCTCGCCAAGGCCGGCTTCGCCGCCCAGGCCGACGGCACCGTGACCAAGAGCGACGCCGCCGTCGCCGAGGCCGAGGGCACCGCCGCCCCCAAGCGGCAGCAGCCCAAGCGCCAGACCAAGGCCCAGCGCCAGTCCGGCGGCCAGCAGGCCAAGAGCGACGAGGCCGTCACGGAGACCGCCGAGGAGTCCGCGGGCGAGGCCGCCCAGGACACCGGGGCGAAGACCTCGCTGGAGAAGAAGCCCGAGACGCCCGCCAAGGGCGGCACGCAGGCCGGCGGCCGCAGCCGCGCCAACTCCGGCGGCTCCCGCCAGCGCAAGGGCCAGCAGCGGCCCAAGCACCCGTCCTCCAAGAAGTAGAAGCGTCCACGTAGCTTCCCCGTAGCTAGAAGGAGTCCATCCGTGACGGAAGGCACCACCTCCGCCGCCGCCGAGGGTGGCGACACCCTGACCCGCCTGGAGCAGGAGGGTGAGATCGCGGCCGACTACCTTGAGGGCCTGCTCGACATCGCCGACCTCGACGGCGACATCGACATGGACGTCGAGGCGGACCGGGCCGCGGTCTCGATCATCAGCGACTCCGGCAGCCGCGACCTGCAGAAGCTCGTGGGCCGCGACGGGGAGGTGCTGGAGGCGCTCCAGGAGCTGACCCGCCTCGCGGTGCACCGGGAGACCGGTGACCGCAGCCGTCTCATGCTCGACATCGCCGGCTTCCGCGCGCAGAAGCGCACGGAGCTGGCGCAGATCGGCGCCAAGGCCGCGGACGAGGTGAAGTCCACCGGCCAGCCGGTCAAGCTGGACCCGATGACCCCGTTCGAGCGCAAGGTCGTGCACGACGCGGTCGCCGCCGCCGGTCTGCGCAGCGAGTCCGAGGGCGAGGAGCCGCAGCGCTTCGTCGTCGTCCTCCCTGCCTGACCCCCCTCATCGCGTCGGCCCCGTCTGTTCGCAGACGGGGCCGATCTTTGTCAGCCTGATAGTTCAGCCACCACAGTGCGCTCGCACGGTACGCGTGCGGTACGGAAGGACGGTCCCCGTGACGGAGGCAGCGGAGCTCCCCGAGGCGCCCGAGCAGGCACGGAAGGTCTTCGGCGAGTACTTCCCCGAGGCCGTGCGGTACGCGGAGCTGCTCGCGGACGCCGGTGTGAAGCGTGGGCTCATCGGCCCCCGTGAGGTCCCGCGGCTCTGGGAGCGCCACCTGCTGAACTGCGCCGTCCTCGGCGAGGTCGTCCCCGAGGGCGTCACCGTGTGCGACGTCGGCTCCGGCGCCGGTCTGCCCGGCATCCCGCTGGCCCTGGTGCGGCCCGATCTGAAGATCACGCTCCTGGAGCCGCTGCTGCGCCGGATCACCTTCCTCCAGGAGGTCGTGGAGCTGCTCGGCCTCGACCACGTGACCGTCGTGCGCGGCCGCGCCGAGGAGATGCTCGGCAAGTTCCCGCCGGTGCACGTCGTCACCGCCCGTGCCGTGGCGCCGCTCGACCGGCTGGCCGGCTGGGGCGTTCCCCTGCTCCGCCCCTACGGCGAGATGCTGCTGCTGAAGGGCGACACCGCGGAGGAGGAGCTCGACGGGGCACGTGCCGCGCTCTCCAAGCTGGGCGTGGTGGAGACCTCGGTGCTCCACGTCGGCGAGGGCATCGTCGATCCGATGTCCACCGTGGTCCGGGTGGAGGTCGGCGAGAGCCCCGGCGGTGTGCGCTTCGCGGCCAAGCGGGCCAAGGCCGCCCGGACGAGCAAGACCCGCCGGCGCCGCTGAGCGTCGCATTCGTCCGCTTTCACGGAGTGTCGGACGGTCCCGGCAGGGCCGCAGGGGCATCGTGTTTCACGTGAAACGTCGCTCTCTGCTCCAGGGGATCATCAGCCGCGGGCGTGCGGCTGCCACCCCCCGGGACCGCCGACCCCGTGTGAAGCCACCCGCGAGGGTTACGGAGTTTTCCACAGAGGTGGATTCACCCACAGATCCACCGACCTCGCTGGTTCCGGACCCCGAAGGCATGGCAGGCTCTTCCCATCGCGAGCTTGATGCCGAGGAGAGTGAATCCTTGCGGTCCGACGCCAACATCGCGGGACCGATGACCGATCCGGTCCCCGGTCCCCGAACCGAATCGGCGGGGGAGGATGTTTCACGTGAAACACTGCCCCCGATGGACGACACCCCCATTGGCCGTGCCGCCCAGCTGGCCGTAGAGGCCCTGGGCCGGGCCGGGGAGGGACTGCCCCGTCCCGAGCAGACCCGCATCATGGTGGTGGCCAACCAGAAGGGCGGCGTGGGCAAGACGACCACGACCGTCAACCTGGCCGCTTCCCTGGCGCTGCACGGTGCCCGCGTCCTCGTCATCGACCTGGACCCGCAGGGCAACGCCTCCACGGCACTGGGCATCGACCACCACGCCGATGTCCCCTCCATCTACGACGTCCTCGTCGACAGCCGGCCGCTCTCCGAGGTGGTCCAGCCCGTCCTCGACGTCGAGGGTCTCTTCTGCGCCCCGGCCACGATCGATCTCGCCGGTGCGGAGATCGAGCTGGTGTCGATGGTGGCGCGGGAGAGTCGGCTCCAGCGGGCGATCCAGGCGTACGAGCAGCCGCTGGACTACGTCCTGATCGACTGCCCGCCGTCCCTCGGCCTGCTCTCGGTGAACGCCCTGGTGGCGGGCGCCGAGGTGCTCATCCCGATCCAGTGCGAGTACTACGCGCTGGAGGGCCTGGGCCAGCTCCTGAAGAACGTCGACCTGGTCCGTGGCCACCTCAACCCGACGCTGCACGTCTCGACGATCCTGCTGACCATGTACGACGGCCGGACCCGGCTCGCCTCGCAGGTCGCCGAGGAGGTCCGCAGCCACTTCGGGAAGGAGGTGCTCCGGACCAGCATCCCGCGGTCCGTCCGCATCTCCGAGGCACCCAGCTACGGTCAGACCGTGATCACCTACGACCCCGGCTCCAGCGGAGCCCTGTCGTACATCGAGGCGGCGCGCGAGATCGCCTTCCGGGGCGTCGCCGTCCACTACGAGCCCCAGCAGCACGGCCGCGTGGGGCACCAGAACAACCAGCACAGCATGGCGGAGGAACTTCAGTGAGCGACCGACGTAGGGGACTGGGGCCGCGGGGGCTCGGCGCGCTGTTCGCCGGTGCCCCCCAGGACCAGCAGGCGCCGGAGACCGGCGCCGTCTCCACGCTCCCCGGGAGCGGCGCGGCACGCCTGTTCCCCCAGGGAGCCCCGCAGCCCGAGACCGCCGCCGCGCCGGAGCAGTCCGCGCCGACGCTGGTCGCCGGGGCGTACTTCACCGAGATCCCGATCGGTGACATCACCCCCAACGCGCAGCAGCCGCGGAAGGTCTTCGACGAGGACGCCCTCGCCGAGCTGGTCACCTCCATCAAGGAGGTCGGTCTGCTCCAGCCCGTGGTCGTCCGCAAGGCCGAGGGCGGGCGCTTCGAACTGATCATGGGTGAGCGGCGCTGGCGGGCCTCCGACGAGGCCGGTCTGCAGACCATTCCCGCGATCGTCCGGGCCACCGACGACGAGAAGATGCTCCTGGACGCGCTCCTGGAGAACCTGCACCGGGCCCAGCTGAACCCGCTGGAGGAGGCCGCCGCCTACGAGCAGCTCCTCACCGACTTCAGCTGCACCCACGACCAGCTCGCCGACCGGATCGGCCGCTCCCGCTCGCAGGTCTCCAACACCCTGCGGCTGCTGCGGCTCTCCCCGGCGGTCCAGCGCCGGGTCGCCGCCGGGGTGCTCTCCGCCGGCCACGCCCGCGCCCTCCTCGGCGTGGAGGACGCGGAGGCGCAGGACCAGCTGGCGCAGCGGATCGTCGCCGAGGGGCTCTCGGTGCGCTCGGTCGAGGAGATCGTGCGGCTCATGAGCTTCGAGGAGCCCGCCGTCGCCAAGACGAGGAAGCCCCGGGCGGGCGGCCGGGTCTCGCCGGTCTTCTCCTCCCTGGCCACCCGTCTCTCGGACCGCTTCGAGACCCGGGTGAAGGTCGACCTGGGGCAGTCGAAGGGCAAGATCGTCGTCGAGTTCGCCTCGGTGGAGGACCTCGACCGGATCCTCTCGACGCTGGCCCCCGGCGAGGACAACGTGAAGCAGATGCTGAAGGCCGAGCAGGAGGGGGAGGAGGACGGGGAGTAGTCCCCGCACCGACGCCCAGGGCGGGTCGCGTTCCGTTCGTCATCGGAACGCGGCCCGCCCTTTGCCTGTGTGCGGTGTCGCCGTGACAGCCCGCTGGTTACGATTCCGAGAGCCGTATCCGTGCTCGGTGGCCGTCCGACGGCCAGGGAAGCGAGGGCAGCCGTGGGGCGTCGGCTCGTACCGCTCACGCTGGACAATCTTCCGCACCTTCCGAAGCGCTGCCGCTCCTGTGTCTTCTGGGAGCTCGATCCGGTGAGCGGGGAGGCCGCCGTGAAGGCGGGCCGCGCGGAGGTCGAGAAGGAGGCGTGGATCTCCGCTGTCCTGCTGGAATGGGGCTCCTGCGGCCGGGTCGTCTACGTGGACGAGGTGCCGGTCGGCTATGTGCTCTACGCTCCTCCGGCCTATGTCCCGCGTTCGACGGCCTTCCCCACGAGCCCGGTGGCGGCCGACGCCGTCCAGCTGATGACGGCCTGGATCATGCCGGAGTACCAGGGGCAGGGCCTGGGCCGGGTGATGGTGCAGACGGTCGCCAAGGACGTGCTGCGGCGGGGCTTCAAGGCGATCGAGGCGTTCGGCGACGCCCGCTGGAAGGAGCCGGCCTGTGTGCTGCCGGCCGACCACCTGCTCGCGGTCGGCTTCAAGACCGTTCGGCCCCATCCCGCCTTCCCTCGGCTCCGCCTGGAGCTGCGGACGACGCTCTCCTGGAAGGAGGACGTCGAGATGGCCCTGGACCGGCTGCTCGGCGCGGTGCAGAAGGAGCCGGCGCTCCGGCCCCTGTGAGCCCGGCGACGGAGAACGTGAAACAGCGTGCGGTTCTACTTCGCCGCGATGAAGGGCTCCAGGTCGCGCACGATCGCGGCCTTCGGCTTGGCGCCGACGATGGTCTTCACGACCTCGCCGCCCTGGTAGACGTTGAGCGTCGGGATGGACATGACGCCGTACTTGGCGGCGGTGGCCGGGTTCTCGTCGATGTTGAGCTTCACGATCTCGATCTCGCCGTGCTCCGCGGCGATGGCCTCCAGCGACGGGGCGATCTGGCGGCACGGTCCGCACCAGGCAGCCCAGAAGTCCACCAGGACGGGCTTGTCGTTCTTGAGGACGTCCTCTTCGAAGGAAGCGTCGGTCACGTTCTTCAGGGCGCCGGCCACGGCGGCCTCCTTAACTTCGCGGGGTGTGGGGTGGGGAGAGTTCGGGTCAGACCGCGGGGGTCTCGGCCAGCTTCTCGCTGTCGGCGAGGGCGGCCAGGAAGCGCTCGGCGTCGAGCGCGGCGGAGCAGCCGGTACCGGCGGCCGTGATGGCCTGGCGGTAGGTGTGGTCGACGACGTCACCGGCGCCGAAGACACCCGTGAGGTTGGTGCGGGTCGACGGGGCGGCGACCTTGAGGTAGCCCTCCTCGTCGAGGTCCAGCTGGCCCTTGAACAGCTCGGTCCGCGGGTCGTGGCCCACGGCGATGAAGAGACCGGTCACCGGCAGCGAGCTGGTCTCGCCCGTCTTGGTGTTGCGCAGGGTCAGACCGGAGAGCTTCTGGTCGCCGTGGATCTCGGTCACCTCGTTGTCCCAGGCGAACTTGATCTTCGGGTCGGCGAAGGCGCGCTCCTGCATCGCCTTGGAGGCGCGCAGGGTGTCACGGCGGTGGACGATCGTCACCGAGCGGGCGAAGCGCGAGAGGAAGGTCGCCTCCTCGATCGCGGTGTCGCCGCCGCCGACGACGGCGATGTCCTGGTCCTTGAAGAAGAAGCCGTCGCAGGTGGCGCACCAGGAGACGCCGCGGCCGGAGAGAGTGTCCTCGTTCGGCAGGCCCAGCTTGCGGTGCTGCGAGCCGGTGGTGACGATGACGGCCTTGGCGCGGTGCACGGTGCCGGCGGTGTCGGTGACGGTCTTGATGTCACCGGTGAGGTCCACGGCGACGACGTCGTCCGGGACGAGCTCGGCGCCGAAGCGCTCGGCCTGCGCCCGCATGTTGTCCATGAGGTCCGGGCCCATGATGCCGTCACGGAAACCGGGGAAGTTCTCGACCTCGGTGGTGTTCATCAGGGCGCCACCGGCGGTCACGGCGCCCTCGAAGACCAGCGGGTTCAGCGACGCGCGGGCCGTGTAGAGCGCGGCGGTGTAACCCGCGGGCCCGGAGCCGATGATGATCACGTTACGGACGTCGCTCACGGGTTTCTTCCTCGTCTCTGCAGACTGCCTACTGCCTACGGGGCGGTGTCTCGGTCACTCTCACCCCACCCAACGGATCCTAAGGGGCCAGCATTCCCGAGGGCGCCGCGCGGCGCGTGCGTGAGACGGAGAGTGAGACGGACGGCGGGATGGGCGGCGGGAGGGGCGGCGGGGGCGGGGCCCGCTCAGGGCTTCGGGTAGGAGGCCGTCCGGAGCAGCTGACCCGGGGTGTCCCCGGCGCAGGAGGCGTTGACGACGTACGCCTGGACGCGGTCGGCGGAGGCCCGGTCGGGGAGGACGAGCAGATAGGCGGCGACGCCCTCGTACTCGCCGCGCTCCGAGGCGAGGACGGCGCCCGGGCGGCCGGTGCCCGCGAGCACGCAGCCGGGGACGGCGGGGTCGCTGTTCCGCTGGGCGGTGCCGACGCCCTCCGTCTCCTCGGCCGCGAGCGATTCGGGCTGCTCGCCCTTCGGCGTACGGGCGGTGAGGTCGCCGGTGAGCAGGCCCCGGACGCGGTCCTCGACCGGTTCGCCGGAGAAGGTGCTGATCGGCGCGCTCACGGCGGCGTCCGCCTTGGCTCCGTGGCTCTCCGGTGAACCGTTCTGGGTGAGCGCGTAGAGGCTGACGGCGCAGAACGCGGCGACGACCGTGCCGGCGAGGCCCGTGAGGGCGGCGATACGGCCCCGGTGGCGGGTGCGTCCGCGTCCCGGACCCGTGGCCGCCTGGGGACGGCCCTGCGGGCGGCCGGAGGCCGTCGTACGCCCGCCGGTGGCCCGGGCCGCGGAGGCCGGTCGCGCTGTTTTTCGGGATAAACCCTCCTCCCGGGGCCGGGGTTGCCGGGGAAAACGCCGGCGGGGCAGCGGCGGGGGGGGGGGCCGGCGGGGCGCGGGGGCGCGCGCGGGGGCGGTGCCCCCGCGCGGGGCGG
>NZ_JBHYKM010000004.1:80952-96783 GCF_042741435.1 Streptomyces sp. NPDC058955
ACGTGAAACAGCGTCCTCCCGGTCCGTGGTTTCACGTGAAACAGGCCGGGTGGACTCCGGGGCGGTGGCGTCGAGGAGGGCCTCGGCGGCGAGAGCGGCGTCGATCCGGCCGGCGATCTCGGCGGGCATGCGCGGAGGGCCCGGGAGGGTGCCGAGGAGTCCGCGGATCTCTTCGAGGGAGCGTCGGACGTCGGCACAGAGGGCACACCCGTCGAGGTGCCGGCGGATCGTGGCGGAGCGGCTCGGGGAGAGCAGCCCCTCCGTCAGGTCGGAGATCTCCGAGACGTCCGGGTGCTGTGCTGTGTCGGCCTTGTCGGTCGTGGTCACGCGCGCCCACCTCCGCCCTTCACAGCAGCTGGATCGATCGGTCCGGTTTCCCTCGGCTCCGACACCGGTGGGACGGATGCCCCCGGCGTCCGGTTCCTTCCCCCTTCGGGAGCCTCGTTACCCACGGTGTCGGCGCGCAGATGAGTGAGCATCGGCAGCAGCCGGGCTCGGCCGCGTGCGCAGCGGCTCTTCACGGTGCCGGTGGGAACGCCGAGGATACGGGCCGCCTCGGCGACCGGGTATCCCTGCATGTCGACGAGGACGAGCGCGGCGCGCTGGTCGGGGGCGAGGGTGGCGAGCGCGCCGAGCAGTTGCCGGTGGAGGTCCTGGCGCTCGGCGGGCGCCTCGGCGGACTCGTGCGGTTCGAGGAGCTGCTCGAAGCGGGCGGTGTCGTCCACCGGCGAGGTCCTGCGGCTGGCGCTCTTGCGCAGGCGGTCCAGGCAGGCGTTCACGGTGATGCGGTGGAGCCAGGTCGTGACGGCCGACTGGCCCCGGAAGGTGTGGGCGGCCCGGAAGGCCGAGAGGAGGGCGTCCTGGACCGCGTCGGCGGCCTCCTCGCGGTCGCCCAGGGTGCGGAGCGCCACCGCCCACAGGCGGTCGCGGTGGCGCCGTACGAGCTCACCGAAGGCGTCCGGGTCCCCGGCGACATGACGGGCCAGGAGTTCCCGGTCGTCTGCGGCGTCTATCGGACGGTCCAACGGTGCCAGCCCCTCCCCTGTCGTCGTCAGCCCATGACCTTGACTTCGCTCAGCTGGCCGCGGTACTCGCCGTCGTTGAGGGGAAGCTCCGTCAGCCAGACCAGAACGTACCGGGTCGTGACCGGCTTGGTGAGCTCCACCTTCACGTCGGTGCCGGACTTGGAGCCCTGGGTGGTGAAGCCCGACGCCGTGGAGGGCGCCGAGGAGGCGTCCTCGGGCGCCGTGCGGATCTCCACCGAGGTGTCTCCGACGAACGAGAGGTCGACCTCGCGGACCTTCTGCGCCGACCCCAGGTCCAGGACGATTCCGACGCCGTCCTTCTGGTTGCCGAGGTTGGCGGTGGCGTAGTTCTTGGTGTGCCAGAAGGTGCTCGGGTCGCCGTCGAGGGCGTTCGGCACCGCCTCGGGGTACTCCTCGCCGTTGCCCTCGGGGAACGGGTCGAAGTCGTCGGCCGACGCGATGGTGAGCGGCTTCGGCGGTTCGGGCTTCTCGTCGACCGGGGGCTGGACGACCGGTGTCTCCTGCTTGGGTTCCTTGGGCAGCAGGCGGTCGGCGATCTGCCAACTGCCCAGGCCCAGGGCGGCGATGAGGAGGGCGCCGACGGCCCACTTCAGCGCCCTGCCGGTACGGCTCTCCAGCGGGGCCGGCGGCTGCGGGAGGGGCTGGGTGACCATCGGACGCGGCTGGGGGCGCCCGTAGGTGCCCTGCTGGTACGTGGTGCGCTGGTACTCGGCGGGGGCGGGGAACTCCGGCTCCGGCGGCTTGACGCGGGGCATCGCGGCGACGGCCTTGGCGAGTTCGTCCGGCGTGGTGCAGGGCGGCTCCTGACGGGACGCGGTGGCCCCGTCGTTGGCGAGGGCGCGCATGGCGATCTCGGAGAGGCCCCGGTGGACGCCGGCGCGGACCTGGTCCGGCGGGATCAGGCCGACGCCCTTGGGCAGCCCGGAGAGGCCGTAGGCGTCGCTCTCGTACGGCCAGCGCTGGGTGAGCGCCGCGTAGAGGAGGGCGCCGATGGCCTCGGTGTCGGTGCGCTGCGGGCGGTCGGCGGTGATGCCGCGCAGGGCGGCGTTCACGGCGAGGCCGCGGATGCGGTACTGGCCGGTGGAGCTGCGCAGGACGGCGCTCGGGGTGAGCCGCAGGTGGGCCAGGCCCTCGCGGTGCGCGGCGGCCATCGCCTGGGAGACCTGGGTGACGAGCTGGTAGGCGTCATGGGCCGGCAGCGGGCCGTCCGCGAGGAGCGCGGTCAGCTCGGTGGTGTCCGGGAGCCACTCGTGGACGACGTAGACGAGGTCGTTCTCCTCGACCGCGTCGAGGACCTGGACGAACCGGGGGTCGCCGAGCAGCGCCGCCGAGCGGGCGGCGGCCAGGACGGAGCGGGCGCGCGGGTGGTCGGCCGGGAGCAGGTGCACGCCGACGGCCCGCCGCAGCTTCTCGTCGACCGCACGCCAGCTGCTGAATCCGTCCAGACGGGTGACGCACTCCTCCAACCGGTAGCGCCGGGCCAGTTTGTGGCCGCTGTGCAGCTCCGGCGCCGTGATGGAGGGCTGTTCGCCGTTCTTCCGTTCGACCGCCTTCTGCTCGGGGGCCCCGGTGGGCTCCTCCGCCGTGTTCCGCTCTTCCGCCACCCCGTCGGTCGCGGCCGTGTCCGCCTGCGCGGTCAGCGGGTCGTCACCGCTGTTGTCGGCCACGTCGACGGCAGCCGTGCTACGTTCCGCCACCGTCGTTCCTGCCTCCCCATCCGTTGCGCCACATCCAACAGCCAAGCCAATTGTGCCCACAGTCGGACGCTATGCACGACACACGGTTCCCCCCGATGGTTGTCCTGGGGGACGGGATCAGCGTCCCAGGCGTCCCCGCACCATGCCCACGAGGGTGTTCAGTTCGGTGATCCGCATCCGGCGCGCGGCGACGAAGAAGGCCCCGAGGAGCACCGCGCCGCCGACGACGAGCGCGACCAGCGAACCGAGGGCGCCCTCGCCGAGCAGCTTCAGCAGCCCGAATCCGGCGGCGCCGGCCAGCACCGCGGCCGGCAGCGAGGCCATGCAGAGGCGGGCGTAGGTGCGCAGCACGTGGGCGCCGTCCAGGTCGCCGCCGAGGCGGTTGCGCAGCCGGCGCCAGGCGATGCCGACGCCGACGGCGTAGGCCAGGCCGTAGGAGGCGGCCATGCCGACCACGGCCCACTGGGCGGGCAGCAGGACGTAGCAGAGGGCGGAGGCCGCCGCGTTGACGGCGGCGACGATGACGGTGTTGTAGAAGGGGGTGCGGGTGTCCTCGTAGGCGTAGAAGCCGCGCAGGACGACGTACTGCACCGAGTACGGGATCAGGCCGAGGCCGAACGCCATCAGGATGAAGCCCATGCCCTGGGCGGCCTCGACGCCGCTGGAGGCGTACAGCAGGGTGCACATCGGGACGCCGAGGGCCAGGAAGGCGAAGGCGACCGGGACGATGGCGACGGCGGAGTTGCGCAGGCCCTGCGAGATGTCGTCGCGGACGGCGCCCGGGTCGTCGTCGCTGGCGGCGCGGGAGATCCGGGGCAGCAGGGCGGCCATGACGGAGACCGTGATGATGGCCTGCGGCATGCCCCAGATCAGCTGCGCGTTGGAGTACGCCAGGAAGCCGGCGCCGTTCTTGCCGGACTCCTCGCCGGCCGCGGTGGCGAGCTGGGTGACGACCAGGACGCCCGCCTGGTTGGCGAGGACGAAGAGGACGGTCCACTTGGCGAGCTTGACGGTCTTGCCGAGGCCGTGGCCCTTCCAGTCGAAGCGGGGCCGGAAGCGGAAGCCCGTCTCGCGCAGGTACGGGATCATCGCCAGCGCCTGGACGACGAGGCCGAGCAGGGTGCCGATGCCGAGGAGGCGGATGCCCTCGTCGGGGATGGTCCGCACGCCCATGTGGGACTCGGCGGAGGTGCCGTACACCCAGATGAACAGGCCGAAGGTGATGATCATGACGATGTTGTTGAGGACCGGGGTCCACATCATCGCGCCGAACTTGCCGCGGGCGTTGAGGATCTGGCCCATCACCACGTGCACGCCCATGAAGAAGATCGTGGGCAGGCAGTAGCGGGCGAAGGTCACCGCGACGCTGTTGGCGGCGGCGTCGTCGGCGATGGTGTTCGACATCAGCCGGATCAGGACGGGCGCCGCGAAGACGGCGGCGACCACGATCAGGCCGAGCGCCACCATGACGAGGGTGAGCAGCCGGTTGGCGTACGCCTCGCCGCCGTCCTCGTCGTTCTTCATCGAGCGGACCAGCTGCGGCACGAAGACCGAGTTGAGGCCGCCGCCGACGGTGAGGATGTAGATCATCGTCGGCAGGGTGTACGCGATGGTGAAGGTGTCACCGAGCAGCGCGGCGCCGAGGGCGCCGGTGATGACCAGCGAGCGGACGAAGCCGGTGAGCCGGGAGACCAGGGTGCCCGCGGCCATCACGGCGCTCGACTTCAGCAGCCCGGAGGCGCGGCCGGTCCGCTTCGGCGCGGGGGCCGGCAGCGGGTCGGGCTCGGCGGCGGGGGCGGGCACCTGGCCCTGGCCCTGCTGGTCCCGGTAGAGGTGGGCGAAGGCGTCCTGCTCGGGCCGCTCGTCCTCGCTCGCCCGGGTCACCAGGTCGTCGACGCCGGTGAACTGGACCGTACGGGCGTCGTCGCCGTACGGGAGGTGGCGGGAGGGGCCGTCGGGCTCGGGCGCCGGGGTGTGCGCCCAGACGCGCGGATCCGGGGCGTGCTGGGGCGCCGCGGGCTGCTGGTAGAGCGCCGCGGGGTCCTGGTACGTGCCCGGCGGGGGCGGCGGGTGGGCGGCGCGGTCGTAGAGCGCCTCGCCCACCGGGTCCTGCGCGGACAGGTCCTGCGCCCGGTACGGGTCGTGCGCGTAGGCGTCCTGGACGTAGGGGTCCTGGGCGTACGGGTTCTCGGGGTGCTGCGCGGACGGGTCCTGCGGCGCGGCCGCGTACGGGCTCTGCGGGTACGGAGCCTGCCCGTACGGGTCCTGCGGCGGGTACCCGGGGTGCTGCCCCTGCTGCGAGGCCTGCCCCTGCTGGGGGGGCGTGCCGCCGGACGGTGCGGCGCCGCCCGCACCCTGGCCGCGGTCAGCGTCGTACGGCGCGTTCATGGTTACCCCACCTCATCGTCCCCGGCCGACCGGCCACGACATCGCTCAACGGTCCACTTTCTCACTCGGGCCCGACGGGTCGCCGCTTTCGGGGCCGGTGTCCGTGTCCGGGTCACTCGGGTGCTCGGCCGCGTCCGCCGTGTCCGCCGCGTCCGCCGTGTCGCGCTCCGCCGTGTCGTCCGCGGTCGTGTCGTCCGTCGTCGGGTCGGCCGTCGTGGTCTCGGCCTCGGCCTCGGCCTCGGCGGCGCGGGCGGCCAGGCGCTTGCGCTGGCTGTACATGCGGACGCCGGCGAGGACGAGCAGCAGCACACCGCCGGCGATGACCAGCATCACCGTCGGGGTCATCTCGGAGACCCGCACGGTGAAGGTCATCGGGGCGCCGTAGGGCGTGCCGTCCACCGTGTAGAGCTGGGCGGTCATCGAGACCTGGCCGTTGGCGTTGGCCGAGGCGGGGAACTTCACCGACTGGCTGTGCCCGGCGCGGACCGTGATGGGCAGGTCCGCCGAGCCCTCGCCGTCGACCTTCAGACGGGCCTTGTTGCTGGAGGACAGCCGCAGGACCAGCCCCTCCACGTCCTGGAGGAGCTTGTTCTGCACCGTGACCGGGATGGTCGCGCTGCGCCCCGAGAGCGTGAGGTCGGACTTGTCGACGAGGACGACGCTCTTGGTGAGCCGCTGGAGGACGTCCTGGACGTCGACGCGGTAGATCGCCGCCTCGCTCGCCCGGCCGCGCCAGGAGGTGGACATCTCGCGGTTGATCGCGTTGCCGACCGGCGGCACGACCCGGGTCGCGTCGGTGAGGATGACCTTGAAGTCGTCCAGCTCGTCGCGGGTGGTCTTCATGTCCCGGAACGCCTGCACCGGAAGCTCGCTGCCCCGGAGCTTCTTCGGGTACTGCGAGCCGCGCGGCACCGTGGTGGAGGCGTCCGGGTCGGGCTTGGCCGCCGCCGCGGCGACCAGGTCGAGCGGCTGCGTCCAGCGGCGCGCGCCGAGCCCGCGCACGGCGGCGGCCATCGCCTGTGCCTGGGCCACGGTCGGCCGGCGCTGCGGGGCGACCACGACGCTGCGCTGGTCCTGCGGCTGCTCCAGGGTGATCGCGAGGGTCTGCGCCAGGAACTCCTGCACGGCGAGCGTCGAGGTCTCGGCGCGGACCATGTCGCCCTGGAAGGCGGTCGACAGCTCCGCGTCGCTCACCACCGCCGTCGTGCCGCCGCCGAGGGGACGGGCCGCGGTCGGCGTGTAGGACAGGTCGTCGTCCTGGATGCTGTCGCTGCGGGCGATCACCTTGCGGGCGCCGGCCGAGGTCGCGACCGCCATGATCGAGGGGTCGACGGCGCCCTCGACGGGCCAGGCGAAGTCGGTGGCCGGCTGGACGTGGAGGATCGTCTCGACGGTCGACCCGGCCAGCTCGGTCGCCGACTGGAGGTGTTCGAGGGAGCCGGGGACGGCCTTGCCGTGGTGGGCGAGGGAGGCGAGGTCGGGGTCGGCGAAGGGCAGCGCGACCACCTTGCGGCCCTGCACCGCCTTCTCCAGCATGCCGAGCCAGCGCTCGGCCAGCTTCCGGTTCGCCTCCGTGCCGGCGGTGTGCCCGGTGCCGTCCTTGACGCGGTAGCCGTTGGCCATGGCGTCGACGGAGGCCAGCAGGTCCGGGTCGATCACCCAGGTGACCGGGAGGCCCTGGCCCAGGGTGACCAGTTCGTCGAGCCGGCCGCCGGGGCGGAGCTCCTCGGCCAGGTCGTCGTCCTGGAAGACGGGGGTCTGCTGGTCGTCCGAGGCGGTGTCGGCCGAGATGTGGGCCGAGGACATCAGCGGCCAGAGGTAGGTGAGCTGGGTCCGCTTGTCGGTCGGCTCCGGCTGGTACGGCAGGAAGGTCCGCTCGATGCCGAGGACGCGGTCGTACTGCGCCTCGGAGGTCTGCCCGGTGATCGAGACGCCCAGCTGGTAGATGCCGCCCTCGTCGTCCAGGCCCAGCTTGGAGACCGGCACGGAGATCCGGAAGTCGTGCGCGACGCCGACGTCCAGCCGGGGGATGTCGATCTCGGGGGCGTCCAGCGGCTGCGGGTCGCTGTCGGAGCGGAAGCCCTTCCGCCGGGTGACCTGGTCGATCTCGCTGCGGCTCTCCATCCGCGGGCCGACCCGCAGGTTCACCGTGGCGTCGGTGATGGCCCGCTTGCCGCGGTTGGTCATGGTCCCGGTGACGGTGACGGTGTCCCCCTCGACCGGGGCGCTCGGGGTCAGCGTGTCGATCGACACATCGACCGTCCGGGAGACCTGGCCCTCCCCGGGTGCCTGGGCCGACGCCGAGGGGTGGTGGAGGAGGCCGGCGAGCAGGGGTGCTCCGACGGCGATGGTGAGGGTGCGCCGCAGCCATCGGCGGGCAGGTGAGGGACCGGTTCCCTGGAAAGCTGCCGCCTCAGCCACGCGTTCGCCCGTCCTCGTCGTTGTCGGTGGTGCCCGTGATGCCAGTGGTGCCCGGTTGCTGTGTCCAGGCATGGTAACGAGGCACGGAGGGGCCGAGTGCCGGGGAGTCCTCCAGCCGATCGCCCGGGAGGAGGCCGTTTTCACAGGAACCCCACAGGCGCCTTCCGCCGGGGTGAGGGGACGGCCGGGAAAACGGGGACGTCGGGGCGGGGCGGGGCACGTACCCTTTTCTGTTGTGCCGAACGCCAACGAAGACACCTCGACCGAACTGAGCCAGGTGCAGCGCCGCGCCGTCAGCGAGCTGCTGCGCGTGTCCCCTGTCGCCGACGACCTCGCCCGCCGTTTCCAGGCGGCCGGATTCCGCCTCGCACTGGTCGGCGGCTCGGTACGGGACGCCCTCCTCGGCCGGCTCGGCAACGACCTGGACTTCACCACGGACGCCCGCCCCGAGGACGTCCTGAAGATCGTCCGCCCCTGGGCCGACGCCGTCTGGGAGGTCGGGATCGCCTTCGGGACCGTCGGGTCGCAGAAGGACGGCTACCAGATCGAGGTCACGACGTACCGCTCCGAGGCGTACGACCGCACCTCCCGCAAGCCCGAGGTCTCCTACGGCGACTCCATCGACCAGGACCTCGTCCGGCGCGACTTCACCGTCAACGCGATGGCCGTGGCACTCCCCGAGAAGGAGTTCATCGACCCGTACGGCGGTCTGGAGGACCTCGCCGCCCGGGTGCTGCGCACGCCGGGCACGCCCGAGGAGTCCTTCTCCGACGACCCGCTGCGCATGATGCGGGCGGCCCGCTTCGCCGCCCAGCTCGACTTCGAGGTCGCCCCCGAGGTCGTCTCGGCGATGACGGAGATGGCGGACCGGATCGAGATCGTCTCCGCCGAGCGCGTCCGGGACGAGCTGAACAAGCTGCTGCTCTCCGCCCACCCGCGGAAGGGCCTCGGCCTGCTCGTCGACACCGGCCTCGCCGCGCACGTCCTCCCCGAGCTGCCCGCGCTGCGGCTGGAGAGCGACGAGCACCACCGGCACAAGGACGTGTACGAGCACTCGCTGACCGTCCTCGACCAGGCGATCGACCTGGAGGAGGACGGCCCGGACCTGGTGCTGCGCCTGGCCGCGCTCCTCCACGACATCGGCAAGCCGCGCACCCGCCGCTTCGAGAAGGACGGCCGGGTCTCCTTCCACCACCACGAGGTGGTGGGCGCCAAGATGACCAAGAAGCGCATGACCGCGCTGAAGTACTCCAACGAGATGGTCAAGGACGTCTCGCGGCTGGTGGAGCTGCACCTGCGCTTCCACGGGTACGGGACGGGCGAGTGGACCGACTCGGCCGTGCGCCGCTACGTCCGCGACGGCGGCCCGCTCCTCTCCCGGCTGCACAAGCTGACCCGCTCGGACTGCACCACGCGCAACAAGCGCAAGGCGTCCGCGCTCTCCCGCGCCTACGACGGCCTGGAGGCGCGCATCGCCCAGCTCCAGGAGCAGGAGGAGCTGGACTCGATCCGTCCCGACCTCGACGGCAACCAGATCCAGCAGATCCTGGAGATCAAGCCGGGTCCCGCCGTCGGGCAGGCGTACAAGTTCCTGCTGGAGCTCCGCCTGGAGAACGGTCCGATGGAGTACGAGCAGGCGGTGGCCGCGCTCAAGGAGTGGTGGGCCGCGCGCGACTGACGCGCGGACCCCGTGTTTCACGTGAAACACCGCAGAGCGTCACCGCCGGTGTTTCACGTGAAACATCACCTCGTCCCGCGTTCCCCGCGCAGCAGCAGGGCGATCGCCGCGTAGCCGGCCGCCACCAGCGCGATCAGCAGCGGGGAGCGGCCGTCGGGCGGCAGCATCAGGGCGGCGACCCCGGCCGCCGCCACGAACGCGACGTTGAAGAGCACGTCGTACAGGGAGAAGACCCGTCCGCGGAACGCGTCGTCGACGTGCGTCTGGACCACGGTGTCGGTCGCGATCTTCGCTCCCTGGGTGATGAGCCCCAGCACGAAGGCGGCGACGAGGAACGGCGTGGGCGCGAACGGCAGGGCGAGCGCCGGGACGAGCACGGCGGCCGCGGCCGAGCACACGATCATCCAGCCGAAGGGCCCGAACCGTCCGACCGCCCAGGGCGAGATCACGGCGGCGGCGAAGAACCCGGCTCCGGAGGTGGCGACGGCGATCCCCAGGAGCCCCAGCCCCTCGGACTCGGTGGTGCTCCAGGTGTACCGGCAGAGCATGAGCACGGCCACGAGCAGGGCGCCGTAGCAGAAGCGCATCAGCCCGACGGCGGTGAGCGCCCGGGCGGCCGGGCGCCGTTCGGAGAGATGGCGCACCCCGGCGACCAGGCCCCGGGCGGTGGAGGCGAGCGCCGTGGAGAGCCGGGGCGGCACCTGGTCCGGGTCGGGGCCGAGCAGCGTACGGGGGATCCGCAGCGAGGCCAGTGCGGCGCAGAGGTAGAGGACGGCGCCGAAGGCGACGACGGCGGCGTCGGAGTCGTCGGCGAGCAGCCGGACGCCGAAGGCGAGGCCGCCGCCGAGGGTGGCGGCGAGGGTGCCGGCGGTGGGGGAGAGCGAGTTGGCGACGACGAGGCGTTCCTCGTCGACGACCCGGGGCAGGGCGGCGGAGAGCCCGGCGAGGACGAAGCGGTTGACGGCCGTGACGGAGAGGGCGGAGGCGTAGAAGAGCCAGTCCGGGACGGCGGCGAGGACGAGCAGGGCGGTCCCGGCGGCGAGCAGGGCGCGGAGCAGGTTCCCGTAGAGGAAGACCTGGCGGCGTTGCCAGCGGTCGAGGAGGACGCCCGCGAAGGGGCCGACGAGGGAGTACGGGAGCAGCAGCACGGCCATGGCGGAGGCGATGGCGGCCGGGGAGGTCTGTTTCTCCGGGGAGAACACGACGTACGTGGCCAGGGCCACCTGATAGACACCGTCGGCGCACTGGGAGAGCAGCCGGACGGCGAGCAGGCGCCGGAAGTCGCGCAGGCGCAGCAGTACGCGCAGATCACGTACGACGGACATGGCAGCAAGACTCACACACGGCGAGGGTCCCCGGGCAGTGCCGCGGGGACCCTCGTCAGGTGAAACGCATCGGACCTCGGAAGGTCAGCGCTCGACCTCGCCCTTGATGAACTTCTCGACGTTGGCCAGGGCCTCGTCGTCGAAGTACTGGACCGGCGGGGACTTCATGAAGTACGAGGACGCGGAGAGGATCGGGCCGCCGATGCCGCGGTCCTTGGCGATCTTCGCGGCGCGCAGGGCGTCGATGATGACACCGGCCGAGTTCGGGGAGTCCCAGACCTCGAGCTTGTACTCCAGGTTCAGCGGGACGTCGCCGAAGGCGCGGCCCTCGAGGCGGACGTACGCCCACTTGCGGTCGTCGAGCCACGCGACGTAGTCGGACGGGCCGATGTGGACGTTCTTCTCACCCAGCTCGCGGTCCGGGATCTGCGAGGTGACGGCCTGCGTCTTCGAGATCTTCTTGGACTCCAGGCGCTCGCGCTCGAGCATGTTCTTGAAGTCCATGTTGCCGCCGACGTTGAGCTGCATCGTGCGCTCGAGGCGGACACCGCGGTCCTCGAACAGCTTCGCCATCACGCGGTGCGTGATGGTGGCGCCGACCTGCGACTTGATGTCGTCGCCGACGATCGGGACACCGGCCTCGGTGAACTTGTCTGCCCACTCCTTGGTGCCGGCGATGAAGACCGGGAGAGCGTTGACGAAGGCGACCTTGGCGTCGATGGCGCACTGGGCGTAGAACTTCGCCGCGTCCTCGGAACCGACGGGCAGGTAGCAGACGAGGACGTCGACCTGGCGGTCCTTCAGGATCTGGACGACGTCGACCGGCTCCTCGGCGGACTCCTCGATGGTCTGGCGGTAGTACTTGCCGAGACCGTCGAGCGTGTGACCGCGCTGGACCGTGACGCCCTTGTTCGGGACGTCGCAGATCTTGATGGTGTTGTTCTCGCTGGCGCCGATGGCGTCGGAGAGGTCGAGGCCGACCTTCTTCGCGTCGACGTCGAAGGCGGCGACGAAGTCGACGTCACCGACGTGGTAGTCGCCGAACTGGACGTGCATCAGGCCGGGCACCTTGGTCGCCGGGTCGGCGTCCTTGTAGTACTCGACGCCCTGCACCAGCGAGGCGGCGCAGTTGCCCACGCCGACGATGGCTACGCGAACCGAACCCATTCCGGTTGCTCCCTGTGTGATCGTGGAAGCCCTGCTGGCGCAGGGTTTCACTTGGCGGTGTCGTCGGACGGATCCGGCCGGGTACTGCCCCCGTGCCGGGGCAGGCCGCCCGTCTCTCCAGAATCGTTGTCGTGCGGAGCGTCGGTGTCGGGCCGCTGGTCGCGGCCCGCCCGCTCGCTCTCGATGAGCTCGTTCAGCCAGCGCA
Organism: Streptomyces sp. NPDC058955; assembly: GCF_042741435.1. Lineage (NCBI taxonomy): Bacteria > Bacillati > Actinomycetota > Actinomycetes > Kitasatosporales > Streptomycetaceae > Streptomyces > Streptomyces sp. NPDC058955. The sequence continues at coordinate 92,880 of NZ_JBHYKM010000004.1, forward strand.
CTTCGCGCTCCACGGACTCCATTCCGTGGCGCTGGAGCTCAAGCGTGTAGTCGTCGAGGCGCTCGCGCGTCCGGGCCAGCGAGGCGCGCATCTTCTCCAGGCGCTCCTCCAGCCGGCTGCGGCGGCCTTCGAGGACCCTCATCCGCACCTCGCGCTCGGTCTGACCGAAGAACGCGAAGCGGGCGGCGAAGTGCTCGTCCTCCCAGGCGTCCGGGCCGGTGTGGGAGAGGAGCTCCTCGAAGTGCTCCTTACCTTCCGGCGTCAACCGGTAGACGATCTTGGCCCGGCGTCCTGCGAGTGACGAGGCCAGCGCCTCCTCGGGGGCGCTGCCCGGCTCCTCGATCAACCAGCCGTTGGCGACCAGCGTCTTGAGGCAGGGATACAGCGTCCCGTAGCTGAACGCCCGGAAGATGCCGAGCGAGGTGTTGAGGCGCTTGCGCAGCTCGTAGCCGTGCATCGGGGCCTCGCGCAGCAGGCCGAGAACGGCGAACTCGAGGATGCCGGAGCGTCTGCTCATCCGTCGCCTCCTCCGTCCTGCGGTCCGCCCTCGGAAACCTTTATGCCGTGCTGATGTATCGACTCGATACATCATGACGATAGAACGGCCCGAGAGGTCCGACAAGTGGAGGTGCCGTGACCGGCGTCACATCGTCAATTCACAGCGTGCGACTTGCCTGATTTGGGGTGAACTCCGGCGCAAGAGGGGTTTTGGCCGTGCGTAGTCTGTGCGGCATGCACACCACCGGGAACCAGGAGCCGCGCTGGGGCGTCAGTGCAGCGGGTGACCGGCTGCGATACGAAAGGGGCCTCCGATGGGCTCCGGTCGTGCGCATTTCGGGGGGACCGGAACTCAACTGCCGCTTCCAGGCGTACGCGCCTGCCCGAGGAGTAGTCGTTCGATGAGCGAGCACCGTCGCAGGATGCCGTCGCAGGAGCCGCCGACGGGCGGCCGCGCGGCGGCACGACGCGCCGCCCAGCAGCCGACGGGCCGCAGGTCGGCCCCGGCCCATGACACCGGTACGGGGACGCCCCCGTACGGATCGCCGGCCCCTTACGGGTCGTCCGGCGGGTACGGGGGGGCCTCGTCCTCCCACGGGGAGGAAGCGCGTCCGTACGGCGGTCGCGCGGAGGCCCGGCGTGCCGCCCAGCGGGGCGGTCGCCGACGCGCGCCCGTGGCCGGCGGCCCCGGTGGGCCGAACGGTCCCGGCGGCGGTGGCCGTCGCGGTGGAGGCGGCGGTGGCGGTGGCCGCGGTGGCGGCCCGGGCGGTCGTCCGCCGGGCAAGAAGCGGATCATCGACTACCCGCGCCACGACAAGGACGGCTGGCGTCGCTGGATGCCGTCCTGGAAGCTCGTGACGGGTACGTTCCTGTTCTTCTGCGCGCTCCTCATGGGCGGCGCGGTCATCGCGTACTCGCAGGTCGGCATCCCCAAGGTGGACGCGACCGCGACCTCGCAGAACAACATCTACTACTGGTCCGACGGCACCCGCATGGTGGCCACCGGCGCCGGTCAGAACCGCCAGATCATCGGCATCGACCAGATTCCGCTGGTCATGCAGGAGGCCGTGATCTCGGCCGAGAACAAGACGTTCCGTACGGACTGGGGCGTCGACCCGATGGGCATCGGCCGCGCCGTGTGGAACATGGCGAAGGGCGGCGAGACGCAGGGCGGCTCGACCATCACCCAGCAGTACGTGAAGAACGGCCTGCTCGCCGACCAGTCGCAGACCCTGTCCCGGAAGGTGAAGGAACTCTTCATCTCCATCAAGGTCGGCAATGAGGTCGACAAGCGCGACATCCTGTCCGGCTACCTGAACACCGCGTACTACGGCCGCGGCGCCTACGGCATCCAGGCCGCTTCCCGCGCGTACTTCAACAAGGACGCCAAGCACCTCAACGCCTCCGAGTCGGCGGTGCTCGCCTCCGTGCTCAAGGGCGCCACGTACTTCGACCCGGCCGGCTACCCCGAGGTCGACCCCAACGCCACTCCCGCGAACAACCTGGCGCGTCTCACCGAGCGCTGGACGTGGATCCTCGACGAGATGGTCAAGGACCAGAAGATCACGGCCGAGGAGCGGGCGAAGTACACGACGCTGCCGAAGATCCAGAAGCCGAAGCAGGACGCCCAGCTGAGCGGTCAGATCGGTTACCTGGTCGCCACCGCGAAGGCCAACTTCCGCAGCAAGTACGACATCAGTGCCGAGGCCCTGGATCTGGGCGGTTACGAGATCCACACCACCTTCGACAAGAAGAAGGTGAAGGCGATGGAGGACTCGGTCAAGAAGATCTACGACGAGTACATCGACGAGAAGAAGCGTCCGGAGGACGACACCAACGTCGAGTTCGGCGGCGCCTCCGTCGACGTCAAGACCGGTGCCCTCGTCGCGCTCTACGGCGGCCAGGACGCGACCAAGCACTACACCAACAACGCCGACACCACCGGCGCTCAGGTCGGTTCGACGTTCAAGCCCTTCGTGCTCGCCGCCGCGATGCGGGACGGCGTGCGCGACCCCGAGGGCGAGAAGGTGCAGGACGCCTCCACGCGCACCCTGGTCGACCCCGACAAGAGCCGCTACAGCGGCAAGGACGACCTCAAGGTCCGCACCTACGACGGCGAGATCTGGCACAACGAGAAGGGGGAGGAGTGGGAGCAGAACAACGAGGGCGACCAGAGCTACGGCAACATCAGCCTGCGCCGGGCGATGATCGTCTCCGCCAACTCCCCCTACGTGCAGCTGGGCATGGACGTCGGCATCGACAAGGTGCGTGACGCGGCCATCGACGCCGGTCTGCGCCCCGACTCCCTGGTGAAGGGCGAGGTCCCGTCGTTCTCGCTCGGCATCTCCAGCCCGAGCGCGATCCGCATGGCCGGCGCCTACTCCACCTTCGCCAACCAGGGCGTGCGCAACGAGCCCTACTCGGTGACCAAGGTCCTCAAGGAGGGTCAGGTCATCTACAAGCACGAGGGCGCGTCCAAGCAGGCGTTCTCCTCGGCCGTCTCCTCCAACGTCACCGACGTGCTCCGCAGCGTCGTCGAGGACCCGGACGGCACCGGTAACAACGCCGCCATCCCGGGCCGCGACGTGGCCGGCAAGACCGGTACCACCGACGACAACATGTCGGCCTGGTTCGTCGGCTACACCCCGCAGCTCTCGACGGCGATCGACATGTACCGCTTCGACGACGACGAGACGAAGAAGAACCGCGAGTTCCAGGAGATGTACGGCACGGGTGGCCAGGACTCGATCCACGGTTCGTCCTTCCCATCCCAGATCTGGAACGACTACATGACGGACGCCATCGCGGACATGCCCGTCGAGAAGTTCCCGGCTCCGGAGAAGCTCGCGGACGCCAAGGCGGTCTACGGCGGTGGCGCCACGCCCAAGCCGACGGCCACCCCGACCCCGACCGAGACGGCGACGCCGACCGAGACGGCCACCACCGCCCCGACGACGACTCCCCCGGCGACGCCCACCGACTCGGGCCGTCCGACCACCAAGGAGCCGAAGCCCGGCAAGACGACCTGCAACGTCTGGGACTGGGGCTGCGACACCACCAGTGGCGGCGGCGACCAGGGCGGCAGCACCGGCGGGACGACGGAGCCGACCCCGACGGACAGCTCGGAGCCGACGCCGACGGACACCACGACGGACCCGGGCGGACCGGGCAGCGGCGGCAACGGGAACGGCGGCAGCGGCGGTGAGCCGACCGACGGATCCACAGGGGACGGAAGCCTCTTCGACTGAGGTGGCCGGGGCCGGGCCGTGAGGCGCGACCCCGGCGAAGCGAGGGCCGTCGCGGGGGGGGGGGGGGGGGGCGCGGAGGGCGGTTCAGGGGGCGCGCGGGGGAGGGGGTGGGGGTGTCGAGACGGGGGTCGAGAGCGGCGCGGGGTGGGCGGGGCGCG
>NZ_JBHYKM010000004.1:96793-124419 GCF_042741435.1 Streptomyces sp. NPDC058955
CGTCCCCCGCCCCGCGCCGCGCGGGCGGGCCCCGCCCCCCCACCCCCCCCCCCCCGCCCCCCCGGGACCGTGGCGGCCCTTCGTGTTTCACGTGAAACAACGCGGCATCCGGCGCCGGATTTCCGTCCTGGTCGCGGCCGGATTCCCAGGGGCGTACGGCAGGATGTCCCCCATGCCGAGCCTGAAGAAGACGAGCGGCCCCCTGGACGGGCCCGCGGCGCCGGACGGAGCGCGCGAGGGCGAGCCCCCCGTCGTCGCCCCCACCCGGCGGGACGAGGTGGCCGCCGCGGGCAGCGAGCTCATCGGCGGACGCTACGGGCGCCGTGCCCTGCCGGGCAGCGGGCCCGCGGGCGGGCAGTTCACGCCGGTGCGGGTGATCGCCCTCGTGGCCATCGGCATGTTCGCCCTCGGCATGGTGCAGAAGCTGCCCTGCTACAACTGGGCCTGGTTCCGCGGCACCACCTCCCAGTACACCCACGCCTGTTACTCGGACATCCCGCACCTGTTCTCCGGACGCGGCTTCGCCGAGGGCCTGGTGCCCTACTTCGACCGGCTCTCCGGCGACATACCGTTCCTGGAGTACCCCGTGCTGACGGGGCTCTTCATGGAGGTCGCGGCCTGGCTGACGCCCGGCGGCGAGCTCCAGGCCCAGGAACAGGCGTACTGGCTGATCAACGCCGGCCTGCTGATGGTCTGCGCGGCCGTCCTCGCCGTCTGTGTGGCCCGGACGCACCGCCGGCGCCCCTGGGACGGCCTGCTGGTCGCCCTGGCGCCCTCCGTGGCCCTGACGGCCACGATCAACTGGGACCTGCTGGCCGTGGCGCTCACCGCCGCCGCGATCCTGATGTGGTCCCGCTCCCGGCCGCTCGCCGCGGGCATCCTGCTCGGCCTCGCCGTCGCCGCCAAGTTCTACCCGGTGCTGCTCCTGTGGCCCCTGCTGCTGCTCTGCGTCCGCGCCGGCAGGCTGCGCGCCTTCGGTGTCGCGCTGCTCGGCGCGGTGGGCTCCTGGCTCGTGGTGAACCTTCCGGTGATGCTCCTCGCGCCCGAGGGATGGAAGCAGTTCTACCTGTTCAGCCGCGACCGGAACGTGGACTTCGGCTCCGTCTGGCTGCTCGTCAGCCAGCGCGCCGGCGAGACGATCCCGCCCGAGCGGGCCAATCTGTACGCGCTGCTGCTCCTGGTGCTGGCCGCCGGCGGGCTCGGCTGGCTGGCCTTCGCCGCGCCCCGCCGGCCGCGGCTCGTCCAGTTGGCGTTCCTGATGGTCGCCGCGTTCGTCCTCACCAACAAGGTCTACTCACCGCAGTACGTGCTCTGGCTGGTGCCGCTCGCCGCGCTCGCCCGGCCGCGCTGGCGCGACTTCCTCGTCTGGCAGTCCTGCGAGGTCCTGTACTACCTCGGGATCTGGATGTACCTCGCGTTCACCGGCAGCGGCAACAAGCAGGGACTGCCGCTCGACGGCTACCACTTCGCGATCGTGCTGCACCTGCTGGGCACCCTGTACCTGTGCGCCATGGTCGTACGGGACATCCTCGCGCCCGAGAAGGACCCGGTCCGGCGCGACGGCTCCGACGACCCCTCGGGCGGCGTCCTGGACGGCGCGCCCGACGTCCTCGTCGTGGGCAGGGCCGCCCACCCGGCCCGGCACGCGGCCCCCGCGCCCGACTCCGGCACCCAGGAACTGCTCGTGACATGGGGAACCCCCGGGGCCGAGGGCGCCCGGGGGTGACCCGCTGACGTGACGTACGGCCGACCCGGGGCGCTCAGCGCTCGACGAGTCGGTCGTACTGCGTCGTGGTGTGGCGCAGGTGCGCCACCAACTCGTCGCCGACCTGCGGCTCCTGCGCGTCGGCCGGCACGAACAGGATCGACACCTGCATGTGCGGCGGCTCGGCGAACCAGCGCTGCTTGCCGGCCCAGACGAACGGCGACAGGTTCCGGTTGACCGTCGCCAGACCGGCCCGGGCCACGCCCTTGGCGCGCGGCATCACGCCGTGCATCGCCTTCGGGGCCTCCAGGCCCACGCCGTGCGAGGTGCCGCCGGCCACCACGACCAGCCAGCCGTCCGAGGCGGCCTTCTGCTGGCGGTAGCCGAAGCGGTCGCCCTTGGCGACCCGGGTGACGTCGAGGACCGAGCCGCGGTACTCGGTGGCCTCGTGGTCGCCCAGCCACAGCCGGGTGCCGATCCGGGCGCGGAAGCGGGTCTGCGGGAACTGCTGCTGGAGCCGCGCCTGCTCCTCGGCCCGCAGATGGCTCACGAACATGGTGTGCAGCGGCAGCCGGGCGGCCCGCAGCCGGTCCATCCAGGCGATGACCTCCTCGACGGCGTCCGTGCCGTCCGGGCGGTCGAGCGGCAGGTGCAGGGCGAAGCCCTCGAGCCGTACGTCCTCGATCGCGGAGGCGAGCTGCGCGAGCTCCTCCTCGCGGACGCCGTGCCGCTTCATCGAGCTCATGACCTCGATGACGACCCGGGCGCCGACCAGGGCGTGCACGCCGTCCACGGAGGAGACGGATCGGATCACCCGGTCGGGCAGCGGCACCGGCTCCTCGCCGCGCCGGAACGGCGTCAGGACCAGCAGGTCGCCGCCGAACCAGTCCTTGATCTTCGCGGCCTCGTACGTGGTCCCCACCGCGAGCATGTCGGCGCCGAACCGGGCCGCCTCCTCGGCGAGCCGCTCGTGCCCGAAGCCGTAGCCGTTGCCCTTGCAGACCGGGATCAGACCGGGGAACTGGTCGATCACGGACTTCTGATGCGCCCGCCAGCGAGCGGTGTCGACGTAGAGGGAGAGCGCCATGGCCGGCCCGGAACCTTTCTGATGGCTGCGGTGGGGTATCGGAGATGTGTACGAGACCCGCGGAACTACGAGGGTACGCAAGCCCCGCGGGGAGCGTCAGCGGCGCGACATGTAGATGTCCAGCGCCTTGTGCAGGAGCTTGTTCAGCGGGAAGTCCCACTCGCCGACGTACTCCACGGCCTCGCCGCCGGTGCCGACCTTGAACTGGATGAGGCCGAAGAGGTGGTCGGTCTCGTCGAGCGAGTCCGAGATGCCGCGCAGGTCGTAGACGGTCGCGCCCATCGCGTACGCGTCGCGGAGCATCCGCCACTGCATGGCGTTGGACGGGCGGACCTCGCGGCCGATGTTGTCGGAGGCGCCGTACGAGTACCAGACGTGCCCGCCGACGACGAGCATGGTCGCCGCGGACAGGTTCACGCCGTTGTGACGCGCGAAGTAGAGGCGCATCCGGTTGGGGTCCTCGCTGTTGAGGACCGTCCACATGCGCTGGAAGTACGAGAGCGGGCGCGGCCGGAACTTGTCGCGGACCGCGGTGATCTCGTACAGGCGCTGCCACTCGGCGAGGTCCTCGTAACCGCCCTGGACGACCTCGACGCCGGCCTTCTCGGCCTTCTTGATGTTGCGGCGCCACAGCTGGTTGAAGCCCTTGAGGACGTCGTCCAGGGAGCGGTTGGCCAGCGGGACCTGGAAGACGTAGCGCGGCTGCACGTCGCCGAAGCCGGCGCCGCCGTCCTCGCCCTGCTGCCAGCCCATCCGGCGCAGCCGGTCGGCGACCTCGAACGCCTGCGGCTGGACCTCGGTGGCCTGGACGTCCTTGAGGCGCTTCACGTCCGGGTCCTGGATGCCGGACTTGATCGCGGCCGCGTCCCAGCGGCGGATGACGACCGGCGGGCCCATCTTCACGGAGAAGGCGCCCTGCTGCTTGAGGTGGGCCAGCATCGGCTGGAGCCACTCGTCGAGGTTGGGGGCGTACCAGTTGATGACCGGGCCCTCGGGGAGGTAGGCCAGGTAGCGCTTGAGCTTGGGGAGCTGGCGGTAGAGCACCAGACCCACGCCGACGAGCTCGCCGTTCTTGTCGAACCAGCCGAGGTTCTCCGAGCGCCACTCGGTCTTCACGTCAGCCCACGCCGGGACCTGGCAGTGGCTCGCGCCGGGCAGTGTCTGGATGTACGCCAGATGCTGCTCTCGGCTGATGGTCCTCAGGGTCAGGCTCATGCGGGGCGCTCCTCGGCAGGTGTGTCCCCATCGGTCAGGGGCTCCGGCTCTCGCGCCGAAGCCTACTGCGACCGGGGAGCGCCCCGAAGGGCCGCGGGGGCCCTGACGTGCCCGGTGTCAGCTGATCACGCCGCCGAAGAGTCCTCCGTGGGCCATGCCGAGGAAGAAGCCCACCGCCGAGGCGCCGAGGCCGATGATCAGGAAGAAGCGCTCCCGGGTGGTGACGGAGATGAACTGTCCGTAGGCACCGGTCAGGATGCCGATCAGGCCCGACCACGAGCTGAGCAGGTGCAGGTTGTGGAACTGCGCCGTGACGAAGGACAGGACGCCGAGCACCAGGGTCACCGCGAGCAGCGTGTCCTGGAGCGGGTGCGGCTTGCCGTCCGTCGCGAAGAGGGAGTGGCCGGGGTCGGGTCGCATTGCCTGTGCCATGGGGCACCTCCTGGCGTGCCGTGCCGAGGGCGGCGCATCCTAGCGCCGCCGACGTCCGATGTGTACAGATTGCGTCCCCTCCCCGCCGGATTTCAACCGCAGGGCGATGTGCAGGTACTCTGTACGGTCTGCGCCGGTGTCTGCCCTGGTCCTGCCAGTGGGGACGCCGTCGCTCACGCATCACGACCCTCCTGCCACGGAACGACCGTGGCCGCTGAGTCCAAAGGAGGTGGGTTCCACATGCGTCACTACGAGGTGATGGTCATCCTCGACCCCGATCTCGAGGAGCGCGCTGTCTCCCCGCTGATCGAGAACTTCCTCTCCGTCGTCCGTGAGGGCAACGGAAAGGTCGAGAAGGTCGACACCTGGGGCCGTCGTCGTCTCGCCTACGAGATCAAGAAGAAGCCCGAGGGCATCTACTCGGTCATCGACCTGCAGGCCGAGCCTGCGGTCGTCAAGGAGCTCGACCGCCAGATGAACCTGAACGAGTCGGTCCTCCGGACCAAGGTCCTCCGCCCCGAGACCCACTGAGCTTCCGCTCAGAGGTAATCGGGTCCGAGTAGCAGCAAGCAGCCAGAAGCAATCCCGCCGAGAGGTTCACCCATGGCAGGCGAGACCGTCATCACGGTCGTCGGCAATCTCGTCGACGACCCCGAGCTGCGCTTCACCCCGTCCGGTGCGGCGGTCGCGAAGTTCCGCGTCGCGTCCACTCCCCGCACCTTCGACCGGCAGACCAACGAGTGGAAGGACGGCGAGAGCCTGTTCCTGACCTGCTCGGTCTGGCGTCAGGCGGCGGAGAACGTCGCCGAGTCCCTTCAGCGAGGCATGCGCGTCGTCGTGCAGGGCCGGCTGAAGCAGCGGTCCTACGAGGACAACCAGGGCATCAAGCGCACGGTCTTCGAGCTGGACGTCGAGGAAGTCGGCCCCAGCCTGCGCAACGCCACGGCCAAGGTCACCAAGACCACCGGCCGCGGTGGCCAGGGTGGCGGCGGCGGTTTCGGCGGCGGCGGTGGCCAGCAGGGTGGCGGCGGCTGGGGTGGCAACTCCGGTGGCGGCCAGCAGGGCGGCGGCGGTGCTCCCGCCGACGACCCCTGGGCCTCCGGCGGCTCCTCCGGCGGCGGCCAGCAGGCCGGCGGCGGTGGCGGCTGGGGTGGCAACTCCGGCGGCGGCTACTCGGACGAGCCCCCCTTCTAGGGATCCCTCGGGGCCCTGGAAGCGGCTCGTACCCCACACTTCTTGATCACACAGGAGAAACACCATGGCGAAGCCGCCTGTGCGCAAGCCTAAGAAGAAGGTCTGCGCGTTCTGCAAGGACAAGACCGCGTACGTGGACTACAAGGACACGAACATGCTGCGGAAGTTCATTTCCGACCGCGGCAAGATCCGTGCCCGCCGCGTGACCGGCAACTGCACGCAGCACCAGCGTGACGTCGCCACGGCCGTCAAGAACAGCCGTGAGATGGCGCTGCTGCCCTACACGTCCACCGCGCGATAAGGGAAGGGTGACCGAAAAATGAAGATCATCCTCACCCAGGAAGTCTCCGGCCTCGGTGCGGCCGGCGACGTCGTCGAGGTCAAGGACGGCTACGCTCGCAACTACCTGGTCCCGCGCGGTTTCGCGATCCGCTGGACCAAGGGTGGCGAGAAGGACGTGGCGCAGATCCGCCGCGCCCGCAAGATCCACGAGATCGCGACCATCGAGCAGGCCAACGAGGTCAAGGCCAAGCTCGAGGGCACGAAGGTGCGCCTGGCCGTTCGCTCCGGCGACGCCGGCCGTCTCTTCGGCTCCGTGACCCCGGCTGACGTCGCCACGGCGATCAAGTCCGCCGGTGGCCCCGAGGTCGACAAGCGTCGCGTCGAGCTCGGTTCGCCGATCAAGACCCTGGGCTCGCACCAGGTGCTCGTGCGTCTGCACCCCGAGGTCGCCGCGAAGCTCGGCATCGAGGTCGTTGCCGCGTAACGCTGCGCTCAGCAGTACGGATGGGCCGCTCCCCGCTGGGGGGCGGCCCATCCGCCGTGTGATCGTAAAAACCCGCGGGTGGGGGGTTTCGGGGGTTGAAGGGTTATAACCCCCCCCGGCGCGGGGGGGGGGCCCCCCCCCCGCCCGTCCCCCTCAACCCCGGGTGGTGGGTCTTTTTGGGTTTTTCCCCCCCACCCACCGCCCTCGGTCAGCGGGTGGCGCCCGTGACGATCCAGCGGCCGGAGCGCATCCGGAACCAGAGCGTGCCCATCCGGACCGTCATCATCAGCGTCATCGCCCACCAGAGCGCGGTCAGCCCGCCGCCGAGCACCGGCACCAGCAGGGCGATCGGGGCGAAGACCGCCAGGGTGAGCAGCATCGCCCGGGCGAGGTAGGGGCCGTCGCCCGCGCCCATGAGGACGCCGTCGAGGACGAAGACGACTCCGGAGATCGGCTGGGAGAGTGCCACGACGAGCAGCGCCGGGAGCAGGGTGGAGCGGACGGTGGGGTCGTCGGTGAAGAGCGGGACGAAGAGCGGGCGGGCCAGGACGAGGAGCAGTCCGAGGACCACGCCGGAGACCACGCCCCACTGGACCATCCGGCGGCAGACCTGACGGGCGCCCTCGGCGTCGTCGGAGCCCAGATAGCGTCCGATGATGGCCTGGCCGGCGATGGCGATGGCGTCCAGGGCGAAGGCCATCAGGTTCCACAGGGAGATGATGATCTGGTGGGCCGCGACCTCGGTGTCGCCCAGGCGGGCGGCGACGGCGGTGGCGATCATCAGGACGGCGCGCAGCGAGAGCGTACGGACCAGGAGCGGGGCGCCGGCCTGGGCGGAGGCCCGGATGCCGGCCGTGTCGGGCCGGAGCGAGGCCCCGTGGCGGCGGGCGCCCCGGACGACCACGACGAGGTAGGCGGCGGCCATGCCGCACTGGGCGATGACGGTGCCCCAGGCGGAGCCCGCGATGCCGAGTCCGGCTCCGTAGACCAGTCCGACGTTGAGGGCGCCGTTGGCCGCGAAGCCGCCGATGGCCACGTAGAGCGGGGTCCGGGTGTCTTGGAGGCCGCGCAGGACGCCGGTGGCGGCGAGGACGATCAGCATCGCGGGGATGCCCAGGATCGAGACCCGCAGATATGTGGTGGCGTAGGGGGCGGCGGTGTCGGAGGCACCGAAGAGCTGGACGAGTCCGGGGGCCGTGGGCAGGGTGACGGCGACGACGGCGAGGCCGAGGAGGAGGGCCAGCCAGATGCCGTCGATGCCCTGCCGGAGGGCGGCGGGCAGGTCGCCGGCGCCGACCCGGCGGGCGACGGCGGCCGTGGTGGCGTAGGCGAGGAAGACGAAGACGCTGACGGCGGTGGAGAGCAGGGCGCCGGCGATGGCGAGGCCCGCGAGCTGGGGGGTGCCGAGGTGCCCCACGATGGCGCTGTCGACCATCAGGAAGAGCGGTTCGGCGACGAGGGCGCCGAAGGCCGGCAGGGCGAGCGAGAGGATCTCGCGGTCGTGCCGGCGCAGTGTGGCCTTGGTGCTCGTGGGGGCCTGGGTCATGGGGTCAATCTAATCGTCCACAGGTAAGAGATGCAATGCATGGGTGATCCTTACTTTCGGGGGGATCTGGGCTTCGGGTGTGGGCTGTTTGTTCTGATCGTGATCCAGGCGGAAAAGTTTTTCTCCCCCACAGCCCGTGGATGGAAAAGCCGCAGGTCAGCGCCGCAGCGGGGTGGGGGCTATGAGTTTGTCCACATGGCTGTCCCCCGGTCCGTGCACAGGATCCGGCGGCTTATCCACAGCATTGGGGCCTTCACCCACAGAGCCTGTGGATAACCAGATTGGCTGATGCCCCTCGCGGGCCTACCGTGGACCGGCGCCCGACGCGCCAGAAGCGGACGCAAAGCCACTCTTTGATCAAGGCCGTGGCGTAAGAAGGAGTGGCACGGCGAGGTCCGCGGAGCGGACGGGAAGAGGTGGCCTGGTGAGCGTTCCCGAGCCCATGGACGACCCCTGGGCCGACGGCGGACCGAGCGACCGGCTGCCCGTCCGCACCCGGGGCGAAGGCCGCGGAGACGGTCGTGGCGAGGGCCGCGGACGCGGCCGGGGCCGCGACGAGCAGCACGAGCGCGGCAGCGACGGCCCGTGGGACGGCGGACTCTCCGGCTTCGAGCGGGTCCCCCCGCAGGACCTCGACGCCGAACAGTCCGTGCTCGGCGGCATGCTGCTCTCCAAGGACGCCATCGCCGACGTCGTGGAGATCATCAAGGGCCACGACTTCTACAAGCCCGCGCACGAGACCGTCTTCGGCGCGATCCTCGACCTCTATGCCAAGGGCGAGCCCGCCGACCCGATCACGGTCGGCGCCGAGCTCACCAAGCGCGGCGAGATCAACCGCGTCGGCGGCGCCTCCTACCTGCACACCCTCGTCCAGTCGGTGCCGACCGCGGCGAACGCCTCGTACTACGCGGAGATCGTCCACGAGCGCGCCGTGCTGCGCCGGCTCGTCGAGGCCGGCACCAAGATCACGCAGATGGGATACGCGGCCGACGGCGACGTCGACGAGATCGTCAACTCGGCCCAGGCGGAGATCTACAAGGTCACCGAACAGCGGACCACCGAGGACTACCTGCCGCTCGGCGACATCATGGAGGGCGCGCTCGACGAGATCGAGGCGATCGGCTCCCGCAGCGGCGAGATGACCGGCGTGCCCACCGGCTTCAGCGACCTCGACTCGCTCACCAACGGCCTCCACCCCGGTCAGATGATCATCATCGCGGCCCGTCCCGCCATGGGTAAGTCGACCCTCGCCCTGGACTTCGCCCGGGCCGCGTCGATCAAGAACAACCTGCCCAGCGTCATCTTCTCCCTCGAAATGGGCCGCAACGAGATCGCGATGCGCCTGCTGTCCGCCGAGGCCCGGGTCGCCCTGCACCACATGCGCTCCGGCACGATGACCGACGAGGACTGGACCCGGCTCGCCCGCCGCATGCCGGACGTCTCCCAGGCCCCGCTCTACATCGACGACTCCCCGAACCTGTCGATGATGGAGATCCGCGCCAAGTGCCGCCGCCTCAAACAGCGCAACGGCCTCAAGCTCGTCATCATCGACTACCTCCAGCTGATGCAGTCCGGCGGCTCCAAGCGGCAGGAGAGCCGTCAGCAGGAGGTCTCCGACATGTCGCGAAACCTCAAGCTCCTCGCCAAGGAGCTGGAACTCCCGGTGATCGCGCTCTCGCAGCTGAACCGTGGCCCCGAGCAGCGCACCGACAAGAAGCCGATGGTCTCCGACCTCCGAGAGTCCGGCTCCATCGAGCAGGACGCCGACATGGTCATCCTGCTCCACCGCGAGGACGCCTACGAGAAGGAGTCCCCGCGCGCCGGCGAGGCCGACATCATCGTCGGCAAGCACCGTAACGGCCCGACGGCCACCATCACCGTCGCCTTCCAGGGCCACTACTCGCGCTTCGTGGACATGGCGCAGACCTGATCGTGCCCGGATGGGGCGGCGGGGCATGATCGGTCGCATGACCTCAGCCTTCGAAGCCCTGTTGCCCACCACCGAGCGTTCCCTGCTGCACCGCGTGGCCCGCGCCCAGAGCGAGGGCCGCGCGCCTTCCTTCGTGGGCGCCGTCGCGCGCGGCGGGGCGATGGTCTGGAGCGGTGCCCGCACCTGCGTCGACGGGCACGCCCCCGACGCCGACACGCAGTACCGGATCGGATCCATCACCAAGGTCCTCACCGCCGTCCTCGTCCTGCGGCTGCGCGACGAAGGGCTGATCGGCCTCGACGACCCGCTGGAGAAGCACCTGCCCGGTACGGGGGTGGGCGAGGTGACCGTCGCCCAGCTGCTCGGCCACACCGCGGGGCTCGCCGCGGAGACCCCCTCGCCCTGGTGGGAGCGGACGCCCGGGACCACGCGGCCCGAACTCTCCGACGTCCTGGGGGAGACGCCCGCGCTCCATCCGGTCGGCCGGAGCTTCCACTACTCCAACCCCGGCTACACCCTGCTCGGCTCCCTGGTCGAGGCGGTCCGCGGAGTCTCCTGGGAGGAGGCGCTGCGCACCGAGGTCCTGGAGCCGCTGGGCATGCACCGGACGACGGGGGAGCCGGTCGCCCCGCACGCCGGGGGCTGGGCGGTGCACCCCTGGGCCGACGTCATGCTGCCCGAGCCCTCCGAGGACCTGGGGGTGATGGCCCCGGCCGGCCAGCTGTGGTCGACGGCCGCCGACCTCTGCCGGTTCGGCCTCTTCCTCGCGGAGGGCGACGACCGCGTGCTGAGCGCCGCCACGGTCGCCGAGATGCGGGTCCCCGCCTCGCCGCCGGCCGCGGGCGACGCCCAGATGGGGTACGGCCTCGGGCTCCAGCTCGCCCACGGGGAGAACGGCACGCTCATCGGTCACGGCGGCTCGCTGCCCGGCTTCGTCGCGGGTCTCTGGGTGGACGTCGCGGAGGGCCTGGTCGGGGTGGCCCTCGCCAACGCGACGAGCGGCCCCCAGCCGGGGGTCGTCGCCGCCGACCTCGTACGGATCGTGGCCGAGGCCGAACCGCGGCTGCCCGAGCCGTGGCGCCTGCTGCCCGCGTCCGAGGTCGACCAGGACCTCCTGGCCCTGACCGGCCCCTGGTACTGGGGGACGTACGCGTACGGGCTGCGGCTCGGCGCCGAGAACGGGATCGTGCTGGAGCCGCTGCGGGGCGCCGGCCGGCGCGCCCGTTTCCGGGCGCTGCCCGAGGGCGGCTGGATCGGTCTCGACGGCTACTACGCGGGGGAGACCCTCCGGGTGGTGCGGCGCCCCGACGGCGGTGTCAGCCATCTCGACCTCGGTTCCTTCGTGTTCACGCGGGAGCCGTACGAGCCCGGCGACGCGGTTCCGGGCGGGGTGGACGAGAAGGGCTGGCGCGGGCTCTGATCCGGCCTCAGGTGCGAAGGCCCGTGTTTAACGTGAAACACGGGCCTTCCGCTCCGAACGGTCAGAGGGCCCGCTTGAACCCCACGTGGCTCGCCTCGAAGCCGAGTCGCTCGTAGAAGCGGTGGGCGTCGGTGCGGGTGACGTCGGAGGTGAGCTGGACCAGCGCGCACTCCAGACGCCGGGACTCCTCGACGGCCCATTCGATGAGCAGGGTCCCCAGGCCGCTGCCGCGCTCCTCGGAGTGGATCCGCACCCCCTCGATGATCGAACGGGTGGCGCCGCGCCGGGAGAGCCCGGGGATGATCGTCAGCTGGAGCGTGCCGACGACCTTCCCGGCGCGGACGGCCACGACCAGGTGCTGGTTCGGGTCGTCCGCGAGACGGGCGAAGGCGGTGAGGTAGGGCGCCGGGTCGTCCGGGGACTCCCGCTGGGCGCCGAGTGGGTCGTCGGCGAGCATCGCGACGATGGCCGACAGGTCCTCCGCGGTGGCGGGACGGATCTGGAGATCGCTCATGCCCGCAGCGTACGACCGGCCTCAGAGGGTGGCGGGCTCGCCCTCGACGACCCGGACCAGCGGGGCGAGCTCCGGGTTCTTCACCGCCTCGTCCAGAGCCTCGCGCAGGGCCTGGTCGTGGGTGGGCCGGGCCTCCGCCAGGAGCGTCCGGCCGGCCTCCGTGACGTCGGTGTAGATGCCGCGCCGGTCGGTCGCGCAGAGGTAGCGGGTGAGCAGACCCCGGTCCTCCAGGCGCGTGACCAGCCGGGTGGTGGCGCTCTGGCTGAGCACGACGGCGTCGGCGACCTGCTTCATCTGGAGGTGGCCGCCGGTGCCGTCGTGCTGACGGCTGAGGACGTCGAGGAGCGAGTACTCGCGGACGCTCAGGCCGTGTCCGGACTCCAGCGCGCGCTCCACGTGGGACTCGATGCGTCCGTGCAGCAGGGAGAGGGCGCACCAGCGCTGGGCGAGCCCGGTGAGGGCGGGGTCCGTCGCGGTCATGTTCTCTCCTCGTCCCTCTCCTCGCCCGTGGGCCGGTGCGGGTCCAGGGTAGAGGTCAGCCCGCCGCGACGGTCAGCGGGGCGAAGCGCCGGTCGGCGTCGCCGGGGAGACCGGGGAGCGAGCGGATCATCATGGCGTTGACGGTGATCGGCTCCAGGCCGTTCTCCTTGAGCCAGTCCAGCAGTTCGGTGTGCCGGAGGTCGACGTCCGTGCGCAGCGGGCGGTCGCTGGCGGCCGCGAGCGAGGCCACCAGGGCCTGGGCGGTGGCGGTGTCGCGCGCGATCAGCGGGCCGACGACATGGGTGTCCATGTTGGGCCAGGCCGCGGCGAAGCCGGTGATCGCGCCGTCCTCGACGGCGACCCGCAGATGGTCGGCGAAGGCCGGGAGCCGGGTGATGAGCGGGGTCCGGTCGAGGCCGAAGATCTCCTCGTCCAGACGGAGCACCTCCTGGAGGTCCTCGGCGGTCGCCGGGCGGACCGGGACGCGGGGTGCGGGCACGGCGGCGGAGAAGCGGCCCTTCACCATCTCGGAGCGGCCGAACACGGTGAAGCCCAGCCCTTCGTAGAGCGGTCGCCCGTTCGGGGTGGCGTAGAGCGTCAGCGGCGTCTCCCCGGCCGCCTCCAGGACGTACTCCATCAGCCGGCGCCCGACGCCCCGGCGGGCGTACCGCTCGGCGACGAGCACCATGCCGATGGCCGAGAGTTCGGGGCCGTACGAGGTGACCACGCAGCAGGCGAGCAGGCCGTCGCCGTCGGGGTCGTCGATGCCGTACCCGGTGCCCGCGGTGAGCAGCAGGCCCCACTTGTGCTCTTCGCGGGGCCAGCCGCGGTTCTCGGAGAGGTCGGCGCAGGCCAGGAGGTCGGTCGGGTCGAGACGCCGGACGGGGAGCTGTGCGAGGTCTGCGGGGGAGATCGGCATGACGGCCAGGCTCTCCGACGGGGTGATCTTCCGTCCAGAGGTTTTCAGGTGATGTTTCACGTGAAACAGGCCCGCGCCGAAAGAGTGGAGCCTAGTCCGCGACCCCGCCCTTTGGCCCGAGAACGCCGCTTTCCGCCCGAAGCCTCTCCGGTGCCGGTCATGCTGCGAGCACGGAAGCCGGCTGCGTGAGGCGAGGCACATGATGGATGGTCCGACCAGCACGACCGACGGGACGGGGGCCCGAATAGCGGGGCCCTCCCCCGATGCGGTGCTCGTCCGCCGCACCCTTGAGGAGATCGCTCCGGTCGCCGACAAGGTGACCTCGTACTTCTACGCGCTGCTCTTCGTCCGGAACCCGGCCCTGCGGGACCTCTTCCCGGCCGCGATGGACACCCAGCGGGACCGGCTGCTCAAGGCCCTGCTCACGGTCGCCGAGCGGATGGACGACAGCGCCTTCCTCGGCGAGTACCTGGGCCATCTCGGGCGCGGGCACCGCAAGTACGGTGTCGAGGCGGCCCACTATCCGGCGGTCGGGGAGGCGCTGATCGGCGCGCTCGTCCGGTACGCGGAGCGGAGCTGGGACGCGGAGACCGAGGCGGCCTGGGTCCGGGCGTACACGGCGATCTCGCAGATCATGATCGACGCGGCCTCCGAGGACGAGGTGAAGGCACCCGCCTGGTGGCAGGCCGAGGTGGTCTCGCACGATCTGCGGACCCCCGACATCGCCGTGCTCACGCTGCGGCCGGACGCGCCGTACCCGTTCCTCGCCGGGCAGTACACGACGCTGGAGACGCCCTGGTGGCCGCGCGTCTGGCGGCACTACTCCTTCGCGTCGGCGCCGCGCCCGGACGGGCTGCTCACCCTGCACGTCAAGTCCGTCCCGGCCGGCTGGGTCTCCCAGGCGCTGGTCCACCGGGCCCGGCCGGGCGACGTGCTCCGGCTGGGGCCGCCGGCCGGTTCGATGACGGTCGACCACGCCACCGACACGGGTCTGCTCTGTCTGGGCGGCGGGACCGGCATCGCGCCGATCAAGGCGCTGGTGGAGGACGTGGCCGAGCACGGCGACCGGCGGAAGGTGGACGTCTTCTACGGGGCCCGCAGGGGCCACGACCTCTACGACATGGACACCCTGCTGCGGCTCCAGAAGACCTTCCCCTGGCTCGCCGTCCACCCGGTCACCGAGGCGCAGTGCCCGCTGCCGGAGGCGGTCCGCGAGGCGGGGCCGTGGACCGAGCGGGACGCGTACCTCTCCGGCCCGCTCGGCATGGTCCGGCAGGGCATCGACGTGCTGCGCGGTTCGGGGGTCCCCACGGAGCGGATCCGCCACGACTTCCTGGCGGAGCTCGCCGTGGTGGGGGCCGGGTCAGCCGAGGTCGGGGGCGTGCATGGCGCGCACCCCCTCGATGTTCCCGTCGAGGTAGTGGCGCAGTGAGAGCGGCACCAGGTGGACGGCGGCGATCCCGACGCGGTTGAAGGGCACCCGGACGATCTCGTACTCGCCGACGGGTTCGTCGACCTCGGGGCCGTGGCGCTGCGTGAGGTCCATCGACTCCAGCCGGCAGACGAAGAAGTGCTGGACCTTCACGCCGGAGACCCCGCCGTCGACGATGTGCTCGACGGTGTCGACGAAACAGGGGACCACGTCGACGATCTTGGCGCCGAGTTCCTCGTGCACCTCGCGGTGGAGGGCCTCGACGACGGTGGAGTCGGAGGGCTCGACGCCGCCACCGGGCGTGACCCAGTACGGATCCATTCCCGGCTTGGTGCGCTTGATGAGGATGAGGTCGTCTCCGTCGAGCAGGATGGCGCGTGCGGTGCGCTTGACCACGGGGCGTTCGGTCATGGGAAGAAAATGGCCCGTTCCCGCCCGGCTGAAACTCACCACTCCCCCGCGGCCCGCACCAGTTCCTCGTGGGCCCGGGCGATGTGGGTCAGTGCGAGGGTGCCCGTCCGGGCCACCAGGAAGTAGGTCCGCAGCGGCGGCACCGGCGGATCGAGCAGCGCCACGAGCCGTCCCCGCTCCAGCGCCTCCTCGCAGAGGTAGCGGGGCAGCACGGCCAGTCCCGCCCCGGCCGCTGCGGTCTCCCGGACGGCCCGCAGGTCGGGGGCGATGACGGTGGCCGCCGCGGCCGGCGCGGTCTCGAAGACGGCGGCCCAGTAGCGGGCGGCGAAGGGCAGCGACTCGTGCACCTCGACCACCGGGAGCTGGTCCAGGACCACCGCGCCGGTGGCGAGCAGCACGTCGGGGGAGAGCCGGGCGGCCCAGCGCGGGGCCGCGACCAGGACGAGTTCCTCGTCGCAGAGCGGGGTGGCGGTGAGCAGTCCGCCGCGCGGCCGGGCGGTGGCGAGGGCCAGGTCGTGGTGGCCGGCGGCGAGTCCGTCGAGCAGCTCCTCCGTGTTGCCGACGAAGGAGGCGCGCAGGGCGAGTCCCTGGGCGACGAGCGGAGCGAGCGCGGGCAGGGCGCGCAGGGAGGTGAACTCCGGGGGCCCGGCGACGTGGAGGGTGCGGACGCCGCGTTCGACGTCCAGTCCGGTCTCCGCGATCTCGACCAGGGCGTCGAGGTGCGGGGCGGCGCGGTGGGCGAGTTCGTCGCCGATGCTGGTCGGGGTGACCCCGCGGGCCTGTCTCAGGAAGAGCGGCCGGCCGAGCTGCCGCTCCAGGGTGCGGATCTGGCTGGTGACGGCGGGCTGGGAGAGGCCGAGGAGCGCGGCGGCGCGGGTGAAGGAACCGGCCCGGTGCACCGCGACGAACGTGCGCAGCAGGGCCAGATCCATGTACGCCCCTCCCCGGCCGGCCGTGCGTCATCGCAGGATCGTCCCACTATAAATATGTCGATAGGTCGCTGTCGCTACCGTGATTGGACACTGACGCACAGTCAACTAGCCTTGTCCGGGCGGGTTCCGCGTGAGGACCGGGGGCGTTCCGAGCCACGAGGGGGGAGGCTCGGAGCGCCCCGGTCCGAGCCCGGTCAGCCGGCCTTGCGCGCCGCGTCGAGCGCCCGCAGCACGTCGGCGATCAGGTCCTCCGGGTCCTCGGCGCCGACCGAGAAGCGGATGAAGCCCTCCGCGACGGCGTCCCCGCCCCAGCGTCCGCGCCGCTCCGCCGAGGAGCGCACCCCGCCGAAGCTGGTGGCGTCGTCCACGAGGCGCAGCTCCTCCAGGAAGCGTTCGGCCCGTGCGCGGTCGGCGAGCTCGAAGGAGATCACCGAGCCGAAGCGGCGCATCTGGCGGGCGGCGACCTCGTGCGAGGGGTCGTCCGGGAGGCCGGGGTGGCGCAGTCCGGTGACGTCGGGGTGGCCGGCCAGGACCCGGGCGAGTTCCAGGGCGGTGGCGCACTGGCGGTCGATCCGCAGCTGGAGCGTGGCCAGCGAGCGGTGGGCGAGCCATGCCTCCATGGGCCCGGGGATGGCGCCGACGATCTTGCGCCAGCGCCGTACCTCCGCGGCCCGGCGCGGGTCGCGGCAGCTGACGTGGCCGAGCAGGATGTCGCCGTGGCCGGTCATGCCCTTGGTGTCGCTGGCGACCGAGAAGTCCGCGCCGAGCTCCAGCGGGCGCTGGCCGAGCGGGGTGGCGAGGGTGTTGTCGACGGCGACGAGCGCCCCGCCGGCGTGTGCCGCGGCGACCAGCCGGCGGATGTCGCAGACGTCGAGCCCCGGGTTGGACGGGGTCTCGATCCACAGCAGCTTGGCGCCGTCGAGGACGTCGAGCTGGGCGTCGCCGCCGGTCGGCGCGGTGCGCACCTCGATGCCGTACGCGCGCAGCTGCTCGTGGAGGAGCGGCAGGGCCTGGTAGCCGTCGGTCGGCAGGACGACGGCGTCGCCGGCGGAGAGCTGGGAGAGGAGGACGGCGGAGATGGCGGCCATGCCGGAGGCGAAGACCACGGTCTCGACCGCGGCCTCCCCGGGCGCTTCCAGGGTGCCGATGGCCCGCTCCAGATGGGTCCAGGTCGGGTTCTCGTCGCGGCCGTAGGTGTAGGGGCCGGTGGGCTCGCCGGGGAGGTGGAAGTGGGCGGCGAACACCGGGCCCGGCAGGGTCGGTTCGTACTTGACGGGCTCGGGCAGTCCGGCCCGCACGGCGAGGGTGCCGTCGCCGGGGCCCTCGCCGGGGTGGTGCTGTTCCTGGGGGCTCACGGGGTTCACAGGGTCCTTTCCTCGATCTCGTCCCCCGAGGGGCCGGACCGGAGTCCGGCCCGGACCGCGGCGAGCAGTCCCTCGCTCGCGGCCTCGGTCATCCGCAGGCATTCATCGAAGCCCTCGGGCCCGCCGTAGTACGGGTCGGGGACGTCGAGCGCGGTCCCGGCGGCGGGGTCGTACGAGCGGAGCAGCCGGATCTTCGCCGCCTCGTCGGGGGTACGGGCGAGGCGGCGAAGCTCCCGGAGGTGGCCCTCGTCGAGCGCGATCACCAGATCGAGGGCGGCGAACCAGGAGGCGCGGAACCGCCGGGCGGTGTGGGCGGAGGCGTAGCCGTGCTCCGCCAGGACGGCGACGGTGCGCGGATCCGCCCCCTCGCCCTCGTGCCAGCCGCCGGTGCCCGCACTGTCCACCTCGACCGCACCGCCGAGGCCGGCCTCCTCCACGCGCGCGCGGAAGACGTGCTCGGCCATCGGGGAGCGGCAGATGTTGCCGGTGCAGACGAAGCAGACGCGGTAGGTCATGGCGGTCGCTCAGTCCCCGTCCGGGAGCACCACGTTGAGCGCCCACGAGACGACGGAGATGATCAGGCCGCCGACGACGGCGGTCCAGAAGCCCTCGACGTGGAAGCTGAGGTCGAACTGGTCGGCCAGCCACGAGGTGAGGAGCAGCATCAGGGCGTTGACCACCAGGGTGATCAGGCCGAGGGTCAGAATGAACAGGGGCAGCGTCAGCAGCTTCACGATCGGCTTGACCAGGAAGTTGACGAGGCCGAAGACGAGGGCGACGAGCAGCAGGGTGATGATCTTGTTGCCCGTGCTGTCACCGGTCAGGGTGATGTCGGGCAGGATCCAGATCGCCGCCCATAGGGCGCCCGCGTTGGCGAGCGTCTTGACTACGAAATTCTTCATGTGTCTGATCGTGGCAGAGACGATCGGGCCTAGGGCAGGGGCGAACGGCAGTGAAGGCATTCCGGCTGGACGATCTGGAGGCGGAGCGCGTCGCCAACCAGGGGGCGTACCTCCAGTTCCTGCGCGAGCGGAACATGTCGGTGGGGCTGTACGCGCTCGACGCGGGGGAGCTGGACCCGCAGTCGCCGCACGGCCAGGACGAGGTGTACTTCGTGGTCTCCGGCCGCGCGGCGATCACCGTCGGGGACGAGACGACGCAGGTGGCGCGCGGCAGTGTGGTCTACGTGCCGGCCGGGGTGCCGCACCGCTTCCACCACATCAGCGAGGACCTGCGGGTCCTGGTGGTCTTCTCGCCGCCGGAGGCGTGAGCGGCGCCGCCGGACCGGGAGACTCCGGGGTGAGGGCCTGATTCCCCTAGGGGTCGGATCAGGGGAGAGCCCGGGCCCCAGGGGCCCCTGGGGTGCCGGTCCGCCGCCTAGCCTTGAGGTGTCCGGGACGCAGGCTTCCGGACGGGGCTTCGAGAGCGAGGGAGAGAGCCATGGCCGTACAGGAGATTCTCGCGGGACTGCCGTGGTGGGTGAAGTGGGTCGCGATACCCGCCTTGGTCCTGCTTGTCTTCGGCGGATTCATCACCAGCTTCCTCACCTTCGTGATCAGTCTGCTGTTCAAGGTGCTGCTGTTCGTCGCGCTCGTCGCCGGACTCATCTACGCCGTACGGAAGTTCGGCGGCCCGAAGAAGACGGACCGCGACTGGTAGCACAAGCTACTCATCGGTATTCGACGTCTGCCGGGCGTTAGCCCGGCAGGGGGAACGCGCTGGTGGAAACAGGGTGGGGGGCGAGGGCGAGCCACTAGAGTGGCAAATCTCCGCCGAGTCGGGGACTACGGGCGTAGATCTCCGGCAGACCAGCGGTTTCCCGCTCGTCCCTGAGGGGTCCGGTCCGTCGGACCCCATCGGTGTCCCAGGCCCGGCGGGAGCGCGGGGGCGGCCCCCGCGAGCGGGTGCAGTGCATCCGTTGTCACGCCTGGGGGTGACCTTTGGCCATGGCTACGCAGACAGCTGCGCCGACCCTGATCGGCTCGGTGCAGCGGGCGCTGAGACTTCTGGAGGCCGTGGCCTCCCACGCGGACGGCGCCCCCGCCAAGCAGCTCGCCCGGGAGACGGGCCTTCCGCTGCCCACGACGTACCACCTGCTCCGCACCCTGACGCACGAGGGCTATCTGCTCCGCGACAAGGGTGCCTTCTATCTGGGTGAGGCAGCCGCCCGGTTGGCCGGCGGCGGGGCTGTGCAGAATCGTCGCACCAAGATCGAGGACTCCCTCGCCCACTGGCGGGACGAGATCGGTGTGCCGGTCTACTTCGCGCTCTACCGCGACGGCGAGATCGAGCTCGTCTCCGTCGCGGACACCCCCAACTCCCCCGCGGTCGAGGAATGGGCCGACTTCCGGGAGACCGGTCACGCCCATGCGATCGGGCAGTGTCTGCTCAGTCAACTCGATCTGAAATCTCGTCAAGACCACCTCGACCGGCATCCGGTGGAAGCCATCACTCCGTACACGGTGCGTAACCGGCGAGTGCTTTTGGATCGTTTGGGTGGTTTGGGGCGAATGGAGCCCCTGGTGGAGCGTCAGGAATATGCGCTCGGCACGGTTTGCGCGGCCATCCCCATCACGGCGGGCTCCACAGCGGCCACTCTGGCCATTTCCCTCCCTCTTCACCAGGAAGAACGGTTGCTCCCAGCAGTCGAACGGCTACGTACGGAGATCGGAAGCCTCTTCAGTTCGCTCGCCTTCTCTATCAGTATCTGAAAAATCACTCCTTGTGATCCGCTAGCGCGTACAGCACGATTGCGTCAAGAGGGCCACGGGGGATCATTCCTGGCCGTTTCGGTCACAGCTTTCAGCAGCTGTGTTTACACAACTGCTCCATCTACTGCGGGGTACATGATGCGAGAGTCGGTTCAGGCCGAGGTCCTGATGAGCTTCCTCGTCTCGGAGGAGCTCTCCTTCAAGATCCCTGTCGAACTGCGATACGAGACCCGGGATCCCTACGCGGTGCGGATGACCTTCCACCTTCCCGGAGACGCCCCCGTGACCTGGGCGTTCGGCAGGGAGCTGCTGCTCGACGGGATCAACCGGCCGAGCGGTGACGGCGACGTCCACATCGCCCCGACCGACCCCGAGGGCCTGTCGGACGTCTCCATCCGGCTCCAGGTGGGCGGTGACCGCGCCCTCTTCCGCGCCAGCGCCCCGCCGCTCGTCGCCTTCCTCGACCGCACGGACAAGCTGGTCCCGCTCGGTCAGGAACAGACACTGGGTGACTTCGAGGACAGCCTGGAGGCCGCTCTCGGCCGGATCCTCGCCGAGGAGAGCGCCGGCCCCGCCTGACCCCGGCGCCCCCTCCGTACGGCCGTCGCCCGCGCCTCCCCCGTACGGCCGCCGAACCGCCCCGCTCCGTACGGCCGCCGCGCGCCCGTCACTTGGCGCGGCGCCGCCGTCCGCCGCGGCCCGACGTCCGGCCGGCGGTCTCCTCCGACGGGCGGTCGGCCGACACGACCAGCGCCGCGAGCGCCGTCGTGACCGGCACCGAGGCGACCAGACCGATCGACCCGACCAGCGTCCGGACGATCTCCTCCGCCACCAGCTCGCTGTTGGCCACCGTCCCCATGCTGCTGTCCGCGATGGTGAAGAGCAGCAGCAGCGGGAGCGAGGCGCCGGCATAGGCCAGGACCAGCGTGTTGACCACCGAGGCGATGTGGTCGCGGCCGATTCGGATCCCGGCCCGGTAGAGCGCGCGCGGACCCATGCCGGGGTCGGCCTGGTGCAGCTCCCAGACCGCCGAGGTCTGGGTGACGGTCACGTCGTCCAGGACACCGAGCGAACCGATGATCACACCGGCGAGCAGCAGGCCGGACATGTCGATCTCCGGGTAGAGACCGTGGATGAGCCCGGTGTAGTCGTCGGTGTTGCCGCTGAGCGAGGCCCAGCCGATGAAGAAGGACCCGAGCAGTCCGATCAGCAGCAGCGAGATCAGCGTGCCCAGCACCGCGACCGAGGTGCGGGCCGACAGGCCGTGGCACATGTAGAGCGCGAGCAGCATGATCGCGCTCGATCCGACCACCGCTACGATCAGCGGGTTCGAACCCTCCAGGATCGCGGGCAGGATGAAGAGCGTGAGCACCAGGAAGCTCACCGCGAGCGCGATCAGCGCCATCACGCCGCGCATCCGGCCGACGAGCACGACCGCGAGCGCGAAGATGGCGGCGAGGACCGCCATCGGCACCTTCCGGTTCACGTCCGTCACCGAGTACTGCAGGTCCTTCGGGGCGTCGGGGGCGTAGGCGACGACCACGCCCTGGCCCTCCTCCAGCTGGCGCGGGGCGTCCGGCTGCACGATCTCGGTGAACTGCCGGCCCTTGTCCGGACCGCTGGTGACCTCGATCGTCGCCTTCGCGCACTGGCCCTGCTGGGCGTTGACCGCCTCGCGGCCCTGCGGGGTCGTGGTGTCGCCGGTCGGCGGCACCTGCGCCGCGTTCACGTCCTTGCAGTCCACCTGCTCGACCGCCACGACCTTGCCCTGCTCGGTCTGCCGGTCGAAGCCGACCCCGGTCCGCTCGTGCGCCGGCGTGCCACCGGGCCAGAGCACCGCGAGACCGACGACCACGGCGGTGGCGAAGGGGATCAGGACGGCCGCGATGACTCTGCGCAGATGGCGCGAGACGGGCGCGGCGGGCCCGTGGCTGTGGCTGTGACCGTGACCGGAACCGGGGCCGGGACCGTGGTCCGGACCGTACCGGCCGAAGCCGTGCCCGTGCTCGTGGCCCTGGTCGGGGCCGTGCTCGTGGCCGTGCGGATCGGGGGACTGCTGCGGGGAAGTCACCGACCGATCATCGCAAGAACGGTGGGGGCCCACTGTTCAGCACGCCCGGGATGGCGCTAGCCTCGTGACACCTTTGCACACGCGGGAGCTCGGAGCACCGGGCTGAGAGGGCGCTGATCACCGTACGCACGTACGGAAGGAGGCTGCGCCGACCGCCGAACCTGTTACCGGGTAATGCCGGCGTAGGGAGATTCGGTCTCATGACCATTCAGGATGCACGCACGCCTGCCTCCGACCAGAACGACGGCCGGAACGACGGCCAGGGCGAGCGCACGCCGGGCTGGCACAAGGGGTACGTCGAGGGCTCGCGCCCCGACGTCCGGGTGCCGGTCCGTCAGGTGCACCTCACCAACGGCAAGGACGTGACGCTGTACGACACGTCCGGCCCGTACACCGACCCCGCCGTCGACACCGACGTCCGCCGGGGCCTCCTCCCGCTGCGCGAGAACTGGATCATCGCGCGCGGCGACACGGAGGAGTACGCGGGCCGCCCGGTCCGCCCGGAGGACGACGGCATCAAGCACACCTCGCCGCGCGGCGGCGGGCTCAAGAACCTCGACGCGGTCTTCCCCGGCCGCCCGCGGCTGCCCCGCCGGGGCCGCGACGGGCAGGCCGTGACCCAGCTCGCGTACGCCCGCCGGGGCGAGATCACCCCGGAGATGGAGTACGTGGCGATCCGGGAGAACGTCTCCCCCGAGGTCGTCCGCGAGGAGATCGCGGCGGGCCGCGCGGTGCTGCCGGCCAACGTCAACCACCCGGAGATCGAGCCGATGATCATCGGCAAGCGGTTCCTGGTGAAGGTCAACGCCAACATCGGCAACTCCGCCGTCACCTCCTCCATCGAGGAGGAGGTGGAGAAGATGACCTGGGCGACCCGCTGGGGCGCCGACACGGTCATGGACCTGTCCACCGGCCGCAACATCCACACCACCCGCGAGTGGGTGCTGCGCAACTCCCCCGTGCCCATCGGCACCGTGCCGCTCTACCAGGCCCTGGAGAAGGTCGACGGCAAGGCCGAGGAGCTGACCTGGGAGATCTACAAGGACACGGTCATCGAGCAGGCCGAGCAGGGCGTGGACTACATGACCGTGCACGCCGGCGTGCTGCTGCCGTACGTGCCGCTCACCGCGCGCCGCAAGACCGGCATCGTCTCGCGCGGCGGCTCGATCATGGCCGCCTGGTGCCTCGCGCACCACAAGGAGAACTTCCTCTACACGAACTTCGAGGAGCTCTGCGAGATCCTGGCGGCGTACGACGTCACCTACTCGCTCGGCGACGGGCTGCGCCCCGGCTCGATCGCGGACGCCAACGACGACGCCCAGTTCGCGGAGCTGCGCACGCTCGGCGAGCTCAACACGATCGCCAAGCGGCACAACGTGCAGACGATGATCGAGGGCCCGGGCCACGTCCCGATGCACAAGATCAAGGAGAACATCGACCTCCAGCAGGAGATCTGCGAGGAGGCGCCGTTCTACACGCTCGGCCCGCTGACCACGGACGTCGCGCCCGCCTATGACCACATCACCTCCGGCATCGGCGCCGCGATGATCGCCTGGTGGGGCACGGCGATGCTCTGCTACGTCACGCCCAAGGAGCACCTGGGCCTGCCGAACCGCGACGACGTGAAGACCGGCGTCATCACGTACAAGATCGCGGCCCACGCGGCGGACCTGGCCAAGGGCCACCCGGGCGCCCAGGAGTGGGACGACGCCCTCTCCGACGCGCGCTTCGAGTTCCGCTGGGAGGACCAGTTCAACCTGGCCCTCGACCCGGACACCGCCCGTGAGTTCCACGACGAGACGCTGCCGGCGGAGCCCGCGAAGACGGCCCACTTCTGCTCGATGTGCGGCCCGAAGTTCTGCTCGATGAAGATTAGCCAAAGCATCACAGAGCGGTTCGGTGGTGCGGCGGCTGAGGGTGCGTCACAGGAGGAGATCGCCGAGGGCATGCTCCAGAAGTCGAAGGAGTTCGCGGCGAGTGGGAACCGGGTGTACCTGCCGCTTGCGGATTGATGCGTGTTCAGGCGCTGCCCTCAACGCGGGGGCAGCGCCGTGCGCTCACCGTGACAGTGCCCAGATGAGGAGGAGCGGGCCGTAGACAGCCACGAGGGCACAGAGGAGTCGTCTCCACTCGAACGTCACGTCGATCTGGGCCGGGATGTTGCTCTTGCCGCGGTGAGCCTGGGACGCCGAGCGGTGCGCCTCCCCAAGCAGCCGAAGGGCTCTTCGGTGAGTCCGGTATCCGGTAAACGTGCCCAAGAGCGAACTGCCGAAAGCCACCGAGCCGATGGTGCGCCCGTCGCGCAGAGCGATGATCAGGCCATCGTCGGCCGTCACCCGCGCGACATCGTTCCAAGCAACGGTCGAGGTCACGAGGAAGTTGGTGACGGACACGCGGTCGGCGGTACTGCGGATCGCGGAGTCCCACCCAAGCGCCCAGAAGAAGATCGCCATACCACCGAGCAGAAATGCCGCCGGCGGTTCTTCGTGCAGTGGCCCCATCACCAGAGCGGCGGCGGCGTAGCTGGCGATCGCGCTGGCCACGGGCAGCCATACATACACGGGCCGTCTGATCACCCTCATCCGCATCGCCGACCACCCCCCCAAGACCGATCCTCCACACCGGACAAAGGCCGAGTCAAGATCGTGCAGGGTCAGGATGGGAGGCCAGTGCGATACCAGCCCGGCAGCACGAGGCAATGCACTTCGCCATCTCCGGGGTACTGCTGTCCTCGATGAAGATCTCGCAGGACATCCGCCGGGAGCACGGCGGCGACCTGAAGGCGGACGAGATCGAGGCCGGAATGGCCGAGAAGTCCGCCGAGTTCGCCGCCTCCGGCAACCGGGTCTACCTCCCGATGGCGGAGTAACCGCCGGGCCCGCCCACTGCCCCGGCCCGCGGTCCACGGGGGGATCGCGGGCCGGGGCGTGTCACGGGGCCGGGGGAGACGGGTCGGTGGCGGTGAGTGCGGCGTGGAGGAAGGGGATGACGCCGCGCTCCAGGAGGGCGTGGCGCCAGGCGGCGCGGGCCCGGGTGAGTTCGTCGTCGGGGGCGTGGGCCTCGGCGGGGCTGTTGCGGAGGGCGGTACGGAGCAGGCCGGCGCCCGCGCAGAGCAGGCCGGCGGCGGCGAGGGCGCCGAAGACCAGGCCCGCGGTGAGCAGCGTGGTGCCGAGGGCGGCCGTCGGGGCGAGCAGCCGGACCGCGGCGCCGACCAGGAGGAAGATTCCGGCGGCCGTGCCGGCGAGGACCGGGACGAGGACGGTGAGGACCGCGACGGCGCCCGGCGACTCGTCGGGCGCGGGGGTCCGGGGGCGGTTGGACGCGGCGCGGTGCTGCTCGCGGACCTTGACGAAGTGCTCGTACTCGCTCGCCGCCGCCGCGGTGATCAGCGCTGTCGCGTTCAGCGCCATCACCCGGAGCTGGGCGGCCGTCAGCCGGGCGCCCGCTCCGGCGAGTTCCGGCCGTTCCGGTGCGGTGCGCAGTGCGTCGTCGAGGACGCGCTCGTACTCGGCGCGGTCCTCGGTCAGCAGGTGCGGAGCCACGTTCATGTGCATCCCCCGATGCTCGGTGGGCCGGGACCGGCCGTGGAGAACGGGCGGTCCGGGCGGAAGCGGAGGAGAGCCTGCCTGTCTGGGGAGACCGATGGTAGGGCCGTGACCGGGCGCGCTGACAGGGGGTTTCCGGAAATCGCCTGCCCCGGATGCGCTGGGTGAGAGTCAGTCCCCGAGCGGGAGCTGGACCACCAGCAGCTTTCCGGCCATCGTGACGCCCCCGTCCATGGCGATGGCCAGCCCGTCGGCGTAGACGTGCGGACCGTCGACGGCCGGGCGGGACTCCTCCTCGCCGTCCTCCGTGCCCACCTGGCCGAGGAGGTACGGGATCGGGCTGTGGCCGTGCACGATCCGCGAGCCGCCGTAGGTGCCGAGCAGCTCCTGGACGGCCTGCGGACCCGACTCGTCGCGGAAGGCGAAGCGCTTGGTGAACTTGCGGAAGAGGTCCCAGACCTCGTCGGCGTCGTTGCGCCGGAGGATCTCGTGGACGGTCTCGTTGACGTCCTCGATGGTCTGGCCGTAGTCGAGGTACGCGGTGGTGTCCGAGTGCAGCAGCAGGTGGCCGTCCTCGTGGACGACGGCGTCGAGCCGGGACATCCACTGGAGGTGCACGTCCTGGAGGCGGTCCATGTCGTGCTTCTGCCCGCCGTTGAGCAGCCAGGCGGCCTGGAAGGTGGCGGTGCCGGCGCCCGAGTTGACCGGGGTGTCGCCGAAGCGCTTGGCGCCGATGAGGAGCAGCTCGTGGTTGCCCATGAGGGCCTTGCAGTAGCCGCCGGCGGCGGCGGCCTCGGCGGAGAGCCGCATGACGAGGTCGATGACGCCGATGCCGTCGGGGCCGCGGTCGGTGAAGTCGCCGAGGAACCACAGCCGGGCGTTGCCCGCGGCCCAGCCGCCGTTCTCGTCGACGAGGCCCTGGGCGCGCAGGGCGGCGACGAGTTCGTCGAGGTAGCCGTGGACGTCGCCGACGACGTAGAGCGGGCCGGGGCCGTCCCCGGAGGGGGCGGGGGCCGGCGCGGCGGCCGGGGCGACGGGGACCTGGAGGGTGTCGCCGCGCTGGATGACCGGGAGGTCGCGCTCGGTGGGGGTGTAGCCGTCCGGGAAGTCGTCGGGGTAGCCGCCGCCGGAGTGGACCGCGGTCACGGTGACGCCGGGCTCCGGGTACGCGGCGGGCGCCTCGGGAAGCGGGGCGGGCTCGGCGTACGCGGCGGGCTCCGGGCGCGCGGGCGGCTCGGCGTACGGGGCCGCCGGCTCGGGGCGGGCGAGGGGCTCCGGGCGCGCGGATGCTTCCTGGCGGACGACCGGCTCCTGGCGGAGGGCCGGTTCCTGGCGGGTGACCGGGGTGGGGAAGCCGACCGGGTCCGGGAACGCGGCCGGGCGGGTGCCCAGCTGGAGCGTGGGATCGGCGGGCGGAGCGGGCGCGGCGGGCGGCTCGGCCGGGTGGCCCTGCACGGGCACGCGGGCGTACGGGGGTACGCGGAAGTCACGCAATGTCGCCGTGCGCTCCACGGGATCCTGCCCGGCCCCCTGAGTCATCGACCCCTCCACCACCGTCGCGATGCCCTGCACATCGCGGACCGGCCTGGTCGGGGTGGTCCGCGATGTCGTGCGCCCATCATAGGAATGAGGGTCCGCCTGTGTGACGCACCAGGGGTGGTGAATCCGGGTTCGCTCCGGGTTCACCGGTTGTTTCGCCCGAATTGAGAAGGTCCAGTCCAGGGTCGGGTGCGGCGGCGTGGCCGGTTTCGGCGTCTCCGCCCACGGGCAGGGGGCGGGACGGCGCGTCGTTCTTGTGTGCGTGAGCCGTGTGCGTGCGGCTGTGTGCGTCCGGCCGCGCGCGGGGGGGGGGCGGGGGGCGGGGGGGGGGGGGGGGGGGGGCGGGGGGGCGCGGGGGGGGGGGGGGGGGGCCCCGGGGGGGGGGGGGCGGGGGGGGGGGGGGGGTTTGTTAG
>NZ_JBHYKM010000004.1:124429-132062 GCF_042741435.1 Streptomyces sp. NPDC058955
GGGGCGGGGGGCGGCCCGGCGCGTGGTTTTTGGGGGGGTGCGCGGTGGGCGGGGGGCGGGGGGCGGCCGGCCGCCCCTGGGGCGGGGCCGGAGTCCGGCGGTGTCGTCAGTCCTTCGCGGGCGAGCGCGGCGGGCTGACGGTCGTCCGCGGCGAGCGGCGCTGCGAGGAGGTGCGGACGATGAGTTCGGTCGGTATCACCTGCTCGACCGGCCCGTCGCTCTCGATCCCCTCGATGGCGTCGATGAGGAGCTGGACGACGGCGGTGCCGATGCGGCGCGGTTTGAGCGAGAGCGTGGTGATGGGCGGTTCGGTGGTGGCGTAGACGGTGGACTCGCTGCAGCACACGATCAGCAGGTCGTCGGGGACGCGCAGGCCGTAGCGGCGGGCCGCGGCCAGGAGATCGGTGCCGTTGGGGTCGAAGAGGCCGTAGACGGCGTCGGGACGGTCGGGGCGGGCGAGCAGCCGGTCGGCCGCGACGGCGCCCGCGCACGGGTCGTGCGCCGGGTAGGCCTCGTAGACGGGGTCCTGTCCGACCCGCTCGCACCAGTTGAGGTACGCGGTGGTGGAGAGGCGGGTGTAGGTGTCGGTGGTGGTGCCGGTGAGGAGGCCGATGCGGCGGGCGCCGGCGTCGGCGAGGTGGTCGAGGAGGTCGAGGACGGCGGCCTCGTGGTCGTTGTCGACCCAGGCGGTCACCGGGAGCGTGCCGGCGGGGCGTCCGTCGGAGACGACGGGGAGGCCCTGGCGGACGAGCTCGGTGACGACGGGGTCGTGGTCGGAGGGGTCGATGACGACGGTGCCGTCGAGGGCGACGTTCGACCAGACGTCATGGCGTGAGGTCGCGGGGAGGATGACGAGGGCGTAGCCGCGGGCGAGCGCGGCCGAGGTGGCGGCCCTGGCCATCTCCGCGAAGTAGGCGAACTCCGTGAAGGTGAAAGGTTCATCCCCGTACGTGGTCACGGTCAGGCCGATGAGTCCCGACTTCCCGGTGCGGAGCGTGCGGGCCGCCGCGGAGGGGCGGTAGCCCAGCCGGTCGGCGACCTCGCGGACGTGCCGGCGGGTGGCGTCCGGGAGTCGGCCCTTGCCGTTGAGCGCGTCGGAGACAGTCGTGATGGAGACCCCGGCGGCGGCGGCCACGTCCCGGATGCCTGCCCGGCCCTGCCGGCTTCCCCGGGTCTGTGCCCGGCTCACCTGGTGCTTCCCTGCTGCTGTCATGGCGAGCCGATAGTAGGGCGATGAGGGGTGGGTGGGACGGCCGCATATGCGGGCGTTGACAGGCACGTTTCTGCAAGGCTGAGAGACATCAAGAGTGGGGAAATCCAAGGTAGTTGAGGGTTTCCCCATGCGACTTGATGTCGTCCGGCGGGATGGGCCTGGCGTGGGGGCGAGGTCTCGAAGAGGTCTCAACTCACCTCTACGGGGGACGCGCGCCACGGCGCTCGCCACCGGCGCGCGCCACCCGTGCGCGCGCCCCCTCGGTCGGGGAGGCCCGCCGGGCGGGTTTTCCACAGCGTTGCAGGGCTGTTGTCCACAGCCCATTCGCAGCGGGCGGGAATCCTCATAAAGTGAGAAGCATTGGCGGTACGGACGGTCGAGGAGGCCACCTGTGAGCGAGACCAGCGGGACGAGCAAGCCCACCCCGAAGCTGCGCGCCGAGCTGGACGGCGTCCCCACCTACAAGCCGGGCAAGCCGGCCGCCGCGGGCGGCCCGGTCGCCTTCAAGCTGTCCTCGAACGAGAACCCCTACCCGCCGCTGCCGGGCGTGATGGAGAGCGCGCTGGCCGCCGCCGCGAGCTTCAACCGCTACCCGGACATGGCCTGCACCGAGCTGTCGGCGGAGCTGGCCGACCGCTTCGGCGTCCCGGTCTCCCACATCGCCACCGGCACCGGCTCGGTCGGCGTCGCCCAGTCGCTGCTCCAGGCGACCTCGGGACCGGGCGACGAGGTGATCTACGCCTGGCGCTCCTTCGAGGCGTACCCGATCATCACGCAGATCAGCGGGGCCACCTCGGTGCAGGTGCCGCTGACCGACGACGAGACGCACGACCTCGACGCGATGGCCGCGGCGATCACCGACCGGACCCGGCTGATCTTCGTCTGCAACCCCAACAACCCCACGGGCACCGCGGTGCGCCGTGAGGAGCTGGAGCGCTTCCTGGACCGGGTGCCCTCCGACGTCCTGGTGGTGATCGACGAGGCGTACAAGGAGTTCGTCCGCGACACCGACATCCCGGACGGCGTCGAGCTCTACCGCGACCGGCCGAACGTGGCGGTGCTGCGCACCTTCTCCAAGGCGTACGGCCTGGCCGGGCTGCGGGTCGGCTTCGCGATCGCCCACGAGCCGGTGGCGGCGGCGCTGCGCAAGACGGCGGTGCCGTTCGGCGTGAGCCAGCTGGCGCAGGACGCGGCGGTGGCCTCGCTGCGCGCCGAGGACGAGCTGCTCGGGCGGGTCGGCTCGCTGGTGGCGGAGCGCGAGCGGGTCCGCGCGGGGCTGGTGGCCCAGGGCTGGACGGTGCCGGACGCGCAGGCGAACTTCGTCTGGCTGCGGCTCGGCGAGCGGACCGTGGACTTCGCGGCGGAGTGCGAGCGGCACGGCGTGGTGGTGCGGCCGTTCGCGGGGGAGGGCGTGCGCGTCACGATCGGCGAGACCGAGGCGAACGACCTGTTCCTGAAGGTGGCGGAGGGCTTCCGCCAGGGGGCCTGACGGATCGGGGTCCCGGTGTCGCCGGGCCCTGGCGGGTCAGGCGAGTTCGACGCGGATCGGGTCGCCGTCGCGGACGGTGGCCAGGATCCGCGGGTCGCCGTCGAGCGAGCCCAGCAGATTGCAGGGGCTCGCCAGCCGGCATTCCTCGCCCCGTGAGATCGGGGTCGGTCCGTACGGGAGGGCGAGGGCGTCGCCGTCGGTCCAGAAGGCCACCGTGCCCGGATCGACGACCTGGAGCGCCCCCGCCTCGCGGGGGACGGAGACCGGAGTGTCGAAGTAGACCTCCTCGCCCCAGGTGCGGGCGGTGGAGGAGATCGGCAGGGCCCCCAGGAGCGCGGTGCTCGTGGGGGTCTCGTCGAGGGTGGCCGTGGTGTGTCCGGCCGGCCAACTGATGCGTATCCGAAGGGTCATGGCCCGGATTCAACAATATGTTGAAGGGCTTGGGAAGGTGTGACCTTCGGTACAGCCCCCCGCCCTCCAGTACGGATTTCGTATGAGTCATAATGCTTGTGAATGTGAACGCGTTCACAAGCGTGTCCCTGTTCGTCCCGTATTCGGGGGGATCTAAGGGGCAGACTGCCGATGTGACCACGGCGATGTAAGGAGAAGACGACGTGGACCTCGCTTTGGCGCCCGAGACACTGGCGCGCTGGCAGTTCGGCATCACCACCGTCTACCACTTTCTCTTCGTCCCGCTGACGATCTCCCTCGCCGCACTCACCGCCGGTCTCCAGACCGCCTGGGTCCGGACCGAGAAGGAGAAGTACCTCCGGGCGACGAAGTTCTGGGGAAAGCTCTTCCTCATCAACATCGCGATGGGTGTCGTCACCGGCATCGTCCAGGAGTTCCAGTTCGGCATGAACTGGTCGGACTACTCCCGCTTCGTCGGTGACATCTTCGGCGCCCCGCTCGCCTTCGAGGCGCTCATCGCGTTCTTCTTCGAGTCGACCTTCATCGGCCTGTGGATCTTCGGCTGGGACAAGCTGCCGAAGAAGATCCACCTCGCCTGCATCTGGATGGTGTCGATCGGCACCATCCTCTCCGCGTACTTCATCCTGGCCGCCAACTCCTGGATGCAGCACCCGGTCGGCTACCGCATCAACGAGGACCGCGGCCAGGGCGCCCGCGCCGAACTCACCGACTTCTGGGCGGTGCTCACCCAGAACACGGCCCTCACCCAGTTCTTCCACACCATGACGGCCGCCTTCCTCGTCGGCGGCGCCTTCATGGTCGGCATCTCCGCCTTCCACCTGGCGCGCAAGCGGCACGTCCCGGTGATGCGGACCTCGCTGCGGCTCGGCCTGATCACCCTGATCATCGCCGGCCTCGGCACCGCCATCAGCGGTGACATGCTCGGCAAGGTCATGTTCAAGCAGCAGCCGATGAAGATGGCCGCCGCCGAGGCGCTCTGGGACGGCGAGGCGCCCGCACCCTTCTCGATCTTCGCGTACGGCGACGTCGAGAAGGGCCACAACACGGTCGCCATCGAGATCCCCGGAATACTGTCCTACCTCGCCAACGGCGACTTCGACTCGTACGTCCCCGGCATCAACGACGTCAACAAGGCCGAGCAGGAGAAGTACGGCCCCGGCGACTACCGGCCCAACATCCCCGTCGCCTACTGGGGCTTCCGCTGGATGATCGGCTTCGGCATGGCCTCGCTCGCCATCGGCGTCGTCGGACTCTGGCTGACCCGCAAGAAGTTCCTCATCGCCCCCGGCCTGAGGACCGGTGAGGACGAAGTGCCGAACCTCGTCCTCTTCAAGAACAAGGCCCTCAGCCCGAAGATCGGCAAGTGGTACTGGATCGTGGCCCTCTGGACCATGCTCTTCCCGCTGATCGCCAACTCCTGGGGCTGGATCTTCACCGAGATGGGCCGTCAGCCGTGGGTCGTCTACGGCGTGATGCGCACCAGCGCCGCCGTCTCCCCCGGCGTCTCCCAGGGCGAGGTGCTCACCTCGATGATCGTCTTCACCACCCTGTACGCGATCCTCGCCGTCATCGAGGTCAGGCTCCTCGTGAAGTACGTGAAGGCCGGCCCGCCGGAGCTCACCGAGGACGACCTCCACCCGCCCACCAGGATCGGCGGGGACACCCGTGACCCCGACCGGCCCATGGCCTTCTCGTACTGAGGCTCAGGAGATCGAGGCATGGAACTCCACGACGTCTGGTTCGTACTCATCGCCGTCCTCTGGACCGGCTACTTCTTCCTGGAGGGCTTCGACTTCGGGGTCGGCATCCTCACCAAACTGCTCGCCCGGAACCGGCCCGAGAAGCGGGTCCTCATCAACACCATCGGACCCGTCTGGGACGGCAACGAGGTGTGGCTGCTGACCGCCGGTGGCGCGACCTTCGCCGCCTTCCCCGAGTGGTACGCGACCCTCTTCTCCGGCTTCTACCTGCCGCTGCTGATCATCCTGGTCTGCCTCATCGTCCGCGGTGTCGCCTTCGAGTACCGGGCCAAGCGGCCCGAGGAGAACTGGCAGCGCAACTGGGAGCAGGCGATCTTCTGGACCTCGCTGATCCCCGCGATCCTGTGGGGCGTGGCCTTCGGCAACATCGTCCGGGGCGTGAAGATCGACGGGAACATGGAGTACGTCGGCGGCTTCTGGGACCTGCTCAACCCGTACGCCCTCCTCGGCGGGCTGGTCACGCTCACCCTCTTCACCTTCCACGGCACGGTCTTCGTCGCGCTCAAGACGGTCGGCGACATCCGGACCCGGGCCCGGTCGCTCGCGGTCACGCTGGGACTGGTCACGGCGGTGCTCGCGCTCGCCTTCCTGATCTGGACCCAGGTCCACACCGGTGACGGCTGGAGCCTCGCGGCGCTGCTGATCGCCGCGGTCTCGCTGGTCGGCGCGATCGGGGCCATCAAGGCGGGGCGCGAGGGCTGGTCGTTCGCCCTCTCGGGGGTGACGATCGCCGCCGCGGTTGCCATGCTGTTCCTGGCGCTCTTCCCGGACGTCATGCCGTCCTCGCTCGACCCCGCGTGGAGCCTGACGGTGACGAACGCGTCGTCGAGCCCGTACACGCTCAAGATCATGACCTGGTGCGCGGCCATCGCCACGCCCCTGGTCCTGCTCTACCAGGGCTGGACCTACTGGGTCTTCCGCAAGCGGATCGGCACCCAGCACATCGCCGACGCCCACTAGGCGCTGCCACGTCGGAGCTCCCACCCGAGCTCACACCAGAGGGGCATGTTTCACGTGAAACCGATCGACCCGCGTCTGCTCCGGTACGCCCGGGCGACCCGCTTCTTCCTCGTCGCGGTCGTCGTCCTCGGCCTGATCGGGGCGGCGCTGGTCATCGCCCAGGCGATGCTCATCGCCGAGATCGTGGTGGGGGCCTTCCAGCAGGGCCTCACGGTGTCCGCGCTGACCACTCCCCTGCTGCTGCTCGCCGGGGTCGCGCTGGGGCGGGGGCTCGTCTCCTGGCTGACCGAACTCGCCGCCCACCGGGCGAGCGCGGCGGTCAAGTCCGAGCTCCGCGGCCGGCTCCTGGAGCGGGCCACCGCCCTCGGCCCCGGCTGGCTCGGCGGGCAGCGCACCGGCTCGCTCATCGCGCTCGCCACCCGGGGCGTCGACGCGCTCGACGACTACTTCGCCCGCTACCTGCCCCAGCTCGGCCTCGCGGTCGTCGTCCCCCTCGCGGTCCTCGCGCGGATCGTCACCGAGGACTGGGTCTCGGCCGCGATCATCGTCGTCACCCTGCCGCTCATCCCGGTCTTCATGATCCTGATCGGCTGGTACACCCAGGCCCGGATGGACCGGCAGTGGAAGCTGCTCTCCCGGCTCTCCGGCCACTTCCTCGACGTCGTCGCCGGACTGCCCACCCTCAAGGTCTTCGGCCGGGCCAAGGCCCAGGCCGCCTCGATCCGCGCCATCACCGCCGACTACCGGCGGGCGACCATGCGCACCCTGCGGATCGCCTTCCTGTCGTCCTTCGCCCTGGAACTGCTCTCCACGCTGTCGGTGGCGCTCGTCGCCGTCACCATCGGCATGCGGCTCGTCCACGGCACCCTCGACCTCTACACCGGCCTCGTCATCCTGGTCCTCGCCCCCGAGGCGTATCTGCCGCTGCGCCAGGTCGGCGCCCAGTTCCACGCGGCGGCGGAGGGGCTCGCGGCGGCCGAGGAGATCTTCGAGGTCCTGGAGACGCCGGTGCGCGCCGGCGGCGGCCGGGCGGTCCCGGCCGAGCCGCGGCTGGAGCTGGACCGGGTGACGGTCCGCCACGCGGGGCGCGCGGAGCCCTCGTTGGACGCCGCGAGCCTGACGGTGGAACCGGGGGAGACGGTGGCCCTGGTGGGGCCGAGCGGCGCCGGGAAGTCGACCCTGCTCGACGTCGTCCTCGGCTTCACGGAGCCGGAGGAGGGCGGCACCGTACGGGTCGGGGGCGTGGACCTGGCGGAGCTGGACCTGGACGCCTGGCGGTCGCGGATCGCGTGGGTGCCGCAGCGGCCGTACCTCTTCGCCGGGACCATCGCCGAGAACGTGCGGCTCGCCCGGCCGGAGGCCGGTGACGAGGAGGTGCGGCGGGCGCTGCGGGACGCCGGGGCGGACTCCTTCGTCGACGGGCTGCCGGAGGGCGCCGGCACCGTGCTCGGCGAGGACGGGGCCGGACTCTCGGCCGGCCAGCGGCAGCGGCTCGCGCTGGCGCGGGCCTTCCTCGCGGACCGGCCGCTGCTGCTGCTCGACGAGCCGACCGCGGCCCTGGACGGCGAGACCGAGGCGGGGATCGTCGACGCGGTGCGGCGGCTCTCCGCGGGGCGGACCGTGCTGCTGGTCGTGCACCGGCCGGCGCTGCTGGCCGTGGCGGACCGGGTGGTGACGGTCGGTGCGGCCGCCTCGCCGGCGGACACCGGCGAGGCGGTGGACGCCGGTCCGGCCCCCGACGCCCCCCCCGCCGCGGCCGCGCGCGTCCCCGTCGAGGTG